>JBBQWJ010000053.1:0-16283 GCA_038210685.1 Chitinophagales bacterium
TTTGGTTTTCCGCCATGGCAAATGCCTTTTGGAGGCCATCAGCAATTGTGTCAAAACTCATTATCAAAAGTCCCCTATTTTCATCTGCTTCCAAGATCACTTTATAAAAGCACTTTGAAATTATTTAAGGAACCGGAACACGTTATTAATGATTTGTTGGAAATAAAAGATACCGGCATTTCCATCGAACGGTTTGAGAAAATAATAAAGCAAACAAATTATAAGATCGTGGGTAAGATCAATTATCTCTTTAATCCTATTTATGAATATAAATTCAATATAAAACCGAGGAAACAAAACAGTTTAATCGCTAAAATCCCTTACGTTCGTAATTATGTAACTACCTGTGTTTATTACATAATTACTTCAAAATAAAAAAACCTGCATTACTGCAGGATTAAGAATTTTTCGAACCAATATTTATATCTTACACTTCCTTCACTCCTTCTACCAAAACTGAAGTTTTATTATTCAACACTTCTACAAATCCACCCTGGATAGAATATTGAGAAGAAGCGTTTTTATCTTTCAGAATTTTTAGCTTGCCGGATTTTAATGCGCTCACAATAGGTGCATGCTTGTCAAGCACTTCAAACATTCCACTAATTCCCGGAAGCTGAACTCCATATACTTCGCCGCTGAAAATCTTTTTATCGGGTGTTAATATTTCTAAAGTCATTTAGTATCAGGATTTTAGAAGTAAGTAGCAAGAAAAAACTGCGGGCCACTTACTTGCTTGTTATTATTTATTTTCTAAACTATTGTATAAACCAAAAGACATTTTTTGAACAGGCTTCACGAGTAAATCGAACTCTGACATCTGTGGCTCAGAAATATAATTAAATTTATACGCTAGAATAACTTGAGTTTCTAATTCAAAGGATGAACCTAAAGCTATACTGATAAAATGTTGAAATTCTTTTGAAGAAACTCTTCCACTACCTTCAGCAATATTAGAAGGAATTGAAACAGAACATCGTTGAATTTGAGAAGTTAAACCATACTTTTCTTCCTTTGGAAACAATTCAGTGAGCTTATAAGTAAATTGAACCAAATCCATAGCTTTTTGCCAAACAAGCAGTTCTTTGAAATTATGAATTTTCATCAGCTATCGTTAAGTATTAAATAATTGCTGCATCCCGTCTTCTTACTACTTGCTTCTTACTACTTGCTTCTTTCTACTTGCTTCTTTCTACTTGCTACCTACTTCCTTCTTTCCTCATGAATTGGCTGCCTCCATCATTTTTTTACCTTTTGCAATCGCATCATCCAGGTTACCTACCAGGTTAAATGCTGCTTCAGGATATTCATCAACTTCTCCATCCATAATCGCATTAAACCCGCGGATGGTATCTTCAATAGAAACCAACACACCTTTCAATCCTGTAAATTGCTCAGCCACATGGAATGGTTGAGAAAGAAAACGCTGAACACGACGTGCGCGGCTTACAGTTAATTTATCTTCATCGCTCAATTCATCCAAACCAAGGATAGCGATAATGTCCTGCAATTCTTTATAGCGTTGTAAAGTTAATTTAACGCGGTTGGCGCAATCATAATGTTCATCACCCACAATTGCGGGAGACAAAATTCTGGAAGTAGAATCCAAAGGATCAACGGCAGGATAAATTCCCAAATCCGCAATCTTCCTACTTAAAACCGTTGTCGCGTCCAAATGCGCAAATGTTGTTGCTGGAGCGGGGTCGGTTAAATCATCCGCAGGTACATAAACGGCCTGAACAGATGTGATAGAACCATTTCTTGTTGAAGTAATTCTTTCCTGCATCAATCCCATTTCTGTAGCCAGCGTTGGCTGATATCCCACAGCTGAAGGCATCCTTCCCAGTAAGGCGGATACTTCAGAACCTGCCTGTGTAAAACGGAAAATGTTATCTACGAAAAACAAAATATCTTTTCCTTTGCCGGTGCCATCTCCATCACGGAAATATTCAGCAACGGTCAATCCACTTAAAGCTACACGAGCCCTTGCTCCCGGTGGCTCATTCATTTGCCCGAATACAAAAGTTGCTTTTGAATCTTTTAAATCCTCCATATTCACTGCATCAAGATCCCAGCCTCCTTCTTCCATGCTGTGAATAAATTTATCACCATATTTCATAATGCCAGCTTCGATCATTTCCCTCATCAGGTCATTTCCCTCACGGGTTCTCTCTCCTACTCCGGCAAATACAGACAAACCATTATAAGCTTTTGCGATATTGTTGATCAGTTCCTGGATCAAAACCGTTTTACCTACACCGGCACCGCCAAACAATCCAATTTTACCACCTTTTGCATAAGGCTCAATCAGATCAATCACTTTAATTCCGGTAAATAAAATTTCTGTAGCAGTACTTAAGTTTTCAAACAATGGCGGTTTATTGTGGATTGGACGGCCATTCTTTTTGCTCACTTGGGGCAAACCATCAATTGCATCTCCTGTTACATTAAACAAGCGGCCATTAATGGCTTCGCCTGTTGGCATTAAGATGGGAGAACCGGTATCAACTACGTCAATACCACGTTTCAGGCCTTCGGTACCATCCATTGCAATACAGCGAACACTATCTTCGCCCAAATGTTGCTGAACTTCCAGCACCAGTTTATCGCCGTTTTCCTTTGTTAGTTCCAGTGCGTTATAGAGTTGAGGTAGTTTGTTATCGTTTGCAAAATGCACGTCAACAACAGCCCCGATGATTTGTCTTATTTTTCCGGTACTTGCCATAAAATTTTAATTAAAAAGTCCTTATTTCAATTTGGCGGCAAAGGTAAGATGAACGGATTAAAAAGACAACAATGATTATGGATTATTTCTTTCTTTTATGAAGCAATTAATTAACCTCAAAAAATAGGAATCTCTTCTTTTTGTTCGTTTACTGTAAGTGAAAGAACAATCAAGTCATATTATTCCAACTACTACTATATAATTTTTTGCTTTCTAAAAGTTGATGATGGTAGCCTTCAGCAGCGTTTTTTTCAAAAAAATTCCTGATATGTTTTGTTTTTAAAGGGCACCAACTACAGCCGGGTTATATTTTCCGCGACAATTGATTGTTTTATTGAAAGTAAGATTTCAGAAGGAATGGCCATTTGGGGGGTGGATTCTCACGAATGCTAAAGTCTGATTGGGTAATGGTTTTCTATTCTTGGAGCGACAATAAGTATATAAGTAAATAAGTAAATTTGCAAAAAGAAATCTAAATATGAAAGCAGCGACAACGTTAGACAAAGAGATATTCGATTGTATTCCCCGTTTAAATATTAAGCAGAAACAGACAGTATTGAAAGTAGTCAAAACATTTATGGAAGATCAGCAGGATTGGTGGGACGAAATCGGCGAAGATCAACAAAGGGCGATTGATAAATCGCTGGCAGAAATGAGGTCAGGCAAATTAACTCCACATGATGAAGTAATGAAAAAATACAGGAAATGAATGAGGTGGTTCCCGAAATACTATGGACGGACAGCGCCAAAAGTTCCTTTTCTAAAATTATTGAATACCTCAGAAAAGAATGGAGTGAAACAGAAGTGGACAAGTTTTTGACGAGAGTAGATGATTTTATAATTACGCTTAAAAAATATCCTGAAATGTGCCGCCCTTCCCTAAAAAGAAAAAATGTACGGATTGGTATTTTAGATAAACATACACAAATTATTGATCACTTCAGACATGGAAAAAACCAGATAAAAATATTGCTCTTTTGGGGGATGAAACAAAACCCTTCAAAATTCAGATATTAAAAACAGGTTTCAGATCACAATCTTTTAAGCAAAAGCATTCCAAATAACTACTTTATTTTTTGGTCTAAAAAGAAAATAAAAATCTCCATTATTTGTTGGTTTACTGTAATTCCTGGAAAAACATTCAACCTGTATCGTTCCAATAAATGTTGTACGACTTTTGATGATAATAAAATCGGACTAGCGGTCGGCACAGCAGGTCAGACCGCGGTTAAAATGGAGGGTTGCCAACCTTTGAAAGGTTGGCAACCCTAATCTCCAAAAACAATTAAGCCATATCATTCCAATAGCTGCTATACAAATTTTCGCTTTCCAAAAGTTGATGATGATTGCCTTTGGCGGTGATGGTTCCTTTTTCGGCTCATAGCAATAGGGAATAACTTTTTTTCAGAAAGATTTTTTTCTTAAAACTTAAAATAACATTTCAAAATTAAAGTTCGTGTCCTTATTTGTGTTTGTGTAATTTCTTTGAAATTATCAGAAACTGATTGCATAATAAAATATTTATTGTTTGTAATGTTATTACAAGCTAATTCTAAATCTATTTTTTTGTAGGTAAATTTTATTCCTGCATCCCCAAAATAATAATTATTAGATACGGAATTTTTTCCACTAAAAGAATAATATTCAGAATTAAAATATAAAATGGTTTTCTTCGAAAGAAAGAAATATAATTTCAGTTTCTCCTGGAATTGAAACGATGAAAAAGCGCTCCTGCTTTTTGTAAATGGCTCAATAGAATTTGAAAAAAAATTAAAAATGGAATTGTTTTGAACAGACATAAAATTAAAATGGTCATAATCTATTTTAGCACTAAAAGTTACGCCGTTCGAGTAAATATTTGCAAAGTCATTTTGCAGAATATGAAGGGATTTATTCCAGGTGTAATTACCGGCAATTGAAATGTTTGTTTTGCTGGTGAAAAAGTATTTGTTTACTCTTCCTGAAAGAAGGAAGAGTTCTGATGAATTTGCATATTGTATTGCGGTTGTTTTCGAAAATATATTATCATAGGATTGCTTGTAAATTATATTGTTTTTAGTATTTGAATAAGATAAAGCAATATTGCAAAACAACCCGTCCAAGGGATTTTTAAAGTAATTAGAAACAGAAATATTGTCTAATTTCTGAAGCGGCAACAGTGTATCATTTTGATTGACAGTCCTGTAATTTGTCAAAATAAATCCAGGTGTAGTTTGAACAAAATTACCCAGCGAATTACGATGGTTGTAATTTATTTCGGTGCTAAAAAATGAACCAAATGGAAAGGTAAAAGCAACATTAGGATTAAAAAATAAATAAGATTTATTCCGATTCACAAAATCAATTTTATTGTTCGCTGAGATATTATTTAATTCTACTGGTAAAGAAACAAACAGTTGCTTTTTATTTATTTTTATAGTGCTATTGCCATTAAAGTATAACCTAATATTTTGCCAGTTTAATTTATTTTGAAAACTATCATTTAAATGATAAATGATCTGGTTATTTTCTTTTAAAAGCGATGACTGAAGCTGTTTATAAATATATTGGCCGCCAATATTCAGTTCCTGCTGTAATCGCCCCAACTTTGTTGTAAAGGACATGCTATTATCGCTGGTGAATTTATCAAGTATCACATTTTGAATTATCTGATCATAAGGTAAAGATTGATTAAATACTTCCTGAAATTGCCCCGGCTGTATGGATAACTCCTGTGGGGTTCTATTTAAAATAGTTGAGGATTTGAAAGACACCAATTTCTTTTTTATTGGGGTAAGCATTAAAAAATTATTCTCAACCTCGTAAAAAGGGCTTTTTAAACTCTGATAAACATTTCCGGTATTTTCTACACTTCCTCTTTCATTATCAAAATCAACTTGTATTTTGCTGGCATTCTGAATGTATTTATTTTTTTTGTTTAGAGTGTAATAAAAATCACCATTCAACTTATTGGCGTTGATAGCTGTTTTTTGATTTTCAATAAATTTTATCGTATCCGCAGGTAAAAATAATGTAGTGGCATTGCTGCCTGTATTTTTATCATAATCATTTATGAAACCAAGATTAAATTTTATTTGTCCGGCATTTTTAAGCACTTTAAGTGCAGAAAAATGAAGCAGATGATTGTTATTGAAAAGATACCTTGATTCTTGCAAAAGAGGCTTGGGCAATGTAATTAACGATACCAGGTTTTCTTTCATATTCTCTGGTTTTGGCTCATTGATATCTTGTATAATAAATTGCTGATTCAGTTCATTCTCAAGCCTGAGTCCGGTGTTATTATATTTATAAGCGGTAATAAACTGGAAATCATTTTTGAATTGCATTCCTGCAATTGCATCATCTGATAAAAAAAAAGGAAGACCAATACCAGCCTTTGCTGTGCCAATAAATTTATTCATTCCTTTTTTCTTTAATTGAATATTTATGGCTGGATTATTGGAATTCTTTAGGCTATCCAAAACTTTTATCGGTTGGTGATTATTTAATACCTGCACCTTATCTACCAAATCGTATGGAATATTATCGTTGGCAATACCATACCTGCTTTCTAATAAATCCAAACCATTAATATAATAATTACTGATTGGTTTGCCATTGTATTTAATAGTTCCACCAGGGTCTATTTCAATACCGGGCAATTTTGCAATAATATCGCCGATTACTCTATCCTGGCTTGTAGCAAAAGCATCAACTTTGTAATTAGTAGTATCTCCCTGAACCGAAATTGGATTACTTTTTACTTTTACCGTAGGTAATTCGGTTGCCTTTTCTACAAGTGTGAAATTGATTATTTGAGATTGATGTGTCAATGGTTTTATCATCTCTGCAAAACCAATTGCCGACACTTTAATATTTAGGGAATCGAAGGCCGCATTGCTTGTTATGCGATACATTCCATTATTATCCGAAATGGAATAAGCGTGAATCGTTGATTCTTTTTGCTTTATAAATACGATACTGGCTCCGGGAATGGGTTGATCATTTGAAGAGGTAATCTTACCGGAAACGACTATCTGTGCAAATAAACTATTCGTAAAAAAGATTAGTAAAGCACAGATAATAAATTTCATTCAAATCATTTAGACAAATCTATAGGATTATATGGTTTATTGGGAGGCTGAACAATCTCTCCGGCACTATTTGTAACTGTGATGGTTAAATTAGGATTCTGCATTTTTTCAAAGGCGATCCTGTTTTCAGCTTTTAATTTTTTTAGCTCGTGCAATTTAGATTTCTCAACATGCACACAGTCAGGGTATTCAATTTCAACAGCATGACTGGCGGTACCACTACCAATTTCTGTAGCATCGAAAGAGATTTGGCCTTTCTTATCATGTATTCTTAAAATTAATCCTGGCAGGCCGGTATATTCCCACGGACCAACGCTTACAGGGATATCTGTGGCAAACCACGCAATATAATCGCGCCCTTTAAAAGTAGTAGTTGCCATTTGGCATAAATGGTTTAAAATGGTTAAGGTGTCTTTGGCCAGTTGCCATTTCGGTACTTCTACGGAATCTGAATAGCAATAAACAGGCCCGGACGCTGCCAGTTTATCAATTACTTTAAATTGTTTTGTTTCAAAATTATGAATGATGATCTCTGTTTCACTCTGTTTATAATACCTGTAAGAACTCATCCTTATATAATCAAGTCCTTTTTTTGCTTTCACATCTGCCAAAAAATTCTGATACCCTAAAAAATGATCATAGCTGTAAAAAGTAGATGATTCTTTTCCAATTTCTAACGACATTCTCTCATAAGTTTTTGAAAAAATATTGCTGGTATCTCTTTGCCATTCAAAAGTATATTTACACAAATAAACAGATGCGTCAGTCTTGTTTTGAGCATTTATATTAAAGTAGGGAAAGAGCAATAATAATACTAGAAAAGATAACTTATTTATATCCATTTTTTTTGTTTTTTAAAAATGCTATAGCCGAATATCTGCTATAGCATTTGAATTTGAAATTTACAATAGGAATGTTATCAACCAAAATTAACACGGGTTAGTATAATATGCATAAAATTCTGCATCAAGATAAGTATCGAAACAACAAACTGTAACTGTGTAAGTGCCACAGTCAAATATTACCTGCAGTCTAGTAGGCGATATTTTCTGAATTACAGTAGATTCCGATAAATCTATTTTTTTAATCTCTTTGCTATTTGCAGAGGCAGATAATCCTAAAACAGCAAATGTAACCGCAATCAAAATTTTTTTCATTTTAATAAAATTTAGGTTTAAGAAATTATTTACTTAATAAAGTTGGTTTAATAAATTAATCTTCTCAAACCGTTTTCCCTATATTTTATCAAAGTTATCTATATTCGTAATTAAAAAATACCAAACTATGACACAACATACTTCGCATAATAAAATTAAGGAACTTAGGGTAAAAAATAATTTTTCGCAGGAAGAAATGGCTGAGGCGTTGCACATAAGCCAGAATGCTTACAGCCTTATTGAAAGTGGCAAAACGCGGCTGGTGGATGAAGAACGGATACAAATAATTTCTGAAAAATTCGGTGTAAGCCCTATGGAGCTTGGGCTGCTGCACGGTTGGAGCTCTTCGCAAACCTTTAATGATAAAGTAGAAAATGGATATGCCTCATACATACAAACTTTAAATTCTGAGAATAAAGAACTTGTACAATCTGTTTTGGCGCAACTAACTATTAAGGACAGACGAATAGATGAACTGATGAAGCTACTCGCCAATCAACACCAGAAAAATTTGTTGTAGGATATTTGAAACTATAACCATTTTGGAAATTTCAAAGTATTATCAAATCTTCAGTTAGTTCATCATGCAGAGGATGCAATAAAGAATTATAATAAACATCTATTGGGTGTAGCTGGATGTCCGCATTTTTACCCCACCACAGTTCCCCGTTTTTAATCATAAATTTTTTGAAGGCAGCAGAAGTGTTGTATTTTTTATAATCCCCTTTTAACGTGTTGAAAAATGGGCGGAAGTCAATAATCCTGTATTGGAGATTATTAAAAAAAATCTTCAGCACAAAAGGTTCTATCAGCGCAGCTTTGGTAATTTTTAGAGTGCTAATAGGCTGATAAATTTTTGGTATTTTCAAATTTAATTGAGAATAAAATAAAAATTGTAATTTTTTAAAAAAATGAACTGAAATATTTCTTTTATGAAAATAAAAATCTCTTCTTTTTGTTCGTTTACCGTACCCGGAAAAATTGAATTTATTTTTTCCTGATTAATATATTTCCTTTCTGAAATATTTTCCGATAACCGGTAATCCACGCACTTCTTTCCATTCAATTTTTAAAATAAAACCCATATATAATAACAGGAGAAAAGTTCCCGAAAAGATGCTTGCCATAAACCCGGGGTAGAAATGTTTAAAAATTTTGTGAACAAAAAAGAGTAACACGACAATCACAATATAGGCACATAACTTTCGCCATGCATAAGGAATACGGTAGTCTTTCTGCCCCCAAAGAAAAGAGATTACCATCATGCTTCCATAACAGAAAAAAGTGGCCCATGCGCAGGCCATATACCCATAATAGGGAATGAAGAAATAATTGATAAGTAATGTTATAATCGCACCGAAGATCGTAATATAAGCGCCGGCGATTGTTTTGTGTGTAAGCTTGTACCAAATTGAAAGATTATAATAAATGCCGAGGAACATGTTTGCCAAAAGTAATATCGGCACTACTTTTAGACCTGTCCAATAAATTTTCAATTTTTCAGGATCGGTACTTAAAAAATATTTCCAAATATCAATATAGAGTGAAACCACAAGGAACATAGTGGTAATAGTGATCACAAAAAATTTCATTACCCTGGCATATACCTTTTGAGGATTTTGGCCTTCTGCCTGTTTGAAAAAAAAGGGTTCGGCGCCCATTCTAAAAGCCTGGATAAACAAAGTGATAAGAATAGATAATTTATAACACGCAGAATAAATACCTACCTGGTCTTTGGCTGCTGTAATATTGGTTACCGGCGCCAGCCATGATAGCATGATGCGGTCGAAAGTTTCATTGATCATTCCTCCAAACCCGGCAATGAGCAGAGGCATAGAATAGATCATCATTGCCATCCATATTTTTTTATTGAATTGAAATTTGAAAGAGAAAAACTCTTTTCGTAAGAAGATCAACGCTGAAAAAGACGCGATCATATTAGCAATAATAATATAACCCACTCCATAATTGGGATTATAAAATGTAGCAAAAAATCCATTCGGATTTTGGGAAGCCAACCGCGGGCAAACGGATAGTAAAAAATAGGTTACCGCTATCTGCAGGCAAATCGTTGAAATACGGATCAATGCATATTTCCGGGGCCGCTGATCTAATCTCAATTTAGCAAATGGTAAAGTAGATAGTGTGTCAAAAGCGATGATCATCGCTGCATATAAAATGAATTCGGGATTACTATCAAGCCTTAGTAAATGCGCAATTGAAAATTTGAAAAAAATTAAAATGCTGGTAAGCAACACAGTACTGCTTACAATAGAAATAATGGAAGTATTGTAAATAGCTTTTGAATCTCCTTCCTTTGTGGCAAACCGAAAATAAGCGGTTTCAATACCATAAGTAAAGATCACATTCAGGAATGGAATGGCGGCATACAAAATACTCATATCGCCATATTTCGCAACAGATAATTTGGTAGTAAAATAAGGAGTAAGCAGGTAAAATAAAAAACGCGCAGCAATGGAACTAACGCCATACCACATTGTTTGTCCTGCTAATTTTTTTATGTTGCTCAAGAAGAAATCGGTTTAGAAAACGGCAAATTTAATTGTTATACAATGTAAAAATTAAAATACCAATTATTTGTTTATTCACTGTGAGTTGAATTTGAACCCTCCTTTGGAGGGCAGGGAGGCCCTAATCAAAAAAATTAGAGATCTTCTTCCTTCCCGCTTTTATGATGCCTTTTTCTTTTTTCACCTTGATCCTTTTTGCTTTTGACGCTTTGGTGGGCTTCGTAGGCTTACGTTTTTTTCTTTTGATTAAAGCATTATTCAACAACAGGTGCATCTTCACAATCACTTCTTCTTTATTTCCCAATTGCGTTCTTTCAGATTGGCTTTTTACGATAAGAAAGCCATCGTTACTAATTTTATTGGCCAGTTTCCCAAGTATAGTTTCTTTTTGAGTGTCAGTAAGAATCTCAGAGGAAGCAACCTGAAAAAAACCCTCAACCATTGTTTCTACCTTATTTACGTTTTGGCCTCCTTTTCCTCCGCTTCGCGCCGTCTTAAATTTGATTTCGTTTAAAACATTTATCATTGGATAAAAATACAAAAATTACAACCGTATTTTCTTCTCTGTATATTCGTTGCGATAAATTCGTAATTTGTAGCGGTAATTTTTAAAATACAGAAAAAAAATTCATTTTTGCATATAACCATCAGTAAATGAAGTTGAAAGATATATACTCATCCTTGTGCGAAAGAAAAGAAAACGGCAAAAAATCTTTTGCTGTTTTGATCGATCCCGATAAGGTGGACCATGAAAAACTGGAACGGCTTATCCGTCTTGCCTTGGCAGCAAAAGTTGATTATTTTTTAGTAGGCGGAAGCCTGGTGATTTCAAATTACCTTGATGAATGTGTCCAGTTTATTAAAAGCAATTGCTCCATTCCGGTTTTACTTTTCCCTGGAAGTTCGTCGCAGATTTCAAAATATGCTGATGCTTTGCTTTATCTTTCTTTGATAAGCGGAAGAAATCCTGAATTATTGATCGGGCAACATGTGGTAAGCGCTCCTGCCATTAAAAAAAGCGGGCTGGAAATAATGAGTACAGGATACATGGTAATTGATGGAGGTGCCCCTACCACCGTTTCTTATATATCAAATGCAACGCCACTACCTGCGGATAAAAATGAAATTGCGATGTGCACTGCAATGGCAGGAGAAATGTTGGGAATGAAACTGATTTATATGGATGCAGGAAGCGGCGCCAAAACTCCTATAACAGAAAGTATGATAGAACTCGTTTCTAAAAATATTGAAGTCCCTTTAATTATTGGCGGCGGCATAAAAGAAGCTGAAAAAGCTTATCTCAATTGCAAAGCCGGCGCCGATGTGATCGTTGTAGGAAATGCAATAGAAAAAGATGAATCATTAATCATGGAAATTGCTTCCGCTGTACATTCTGTTCCCTTAAAAGTTTTGAATTAAAATTTCTATTGTGCTCTAAAAACCTGGTTGGATAACGGTGGAATGTCAGGTATTTTTATCATATTAAAACCATGATTAGTAGCTTTATGGCAATCATTACATGTTGCTGTTAAAAGTGTAAAACTGCTGTCAAATCTTATTTCATCTTTCGCTTTTACCGCTGCCAAAACACTGTCCATTGCAGGAACAATAATATCTATTGATTTTACTTCAGGCCTGTCTGAACAAAATTTTGGAATATCATCCAATGCTTCCTGAATTTCTCCTACTTCAAACTCTGCCAACGGCCAGTTGCTATATTTACCAGCAAACCAAAGTTTTGCATGATGAACCTGAATTTGAGACATAAATTCACCCAGGCCAGGCTTATATGAATTATTCAATTGTGTTTGTAAACTATCAACGCGCTTTTGCAAATTAGCCGTTTCATTTGAAGATTGGTTGCAGGAAAATAAGAACCCCGCTACTATAAAGAGTAAATTTTTCATGAAAAAAATAAACAATGAACTAATAATTTTTTTATTAACCGTTCTGAACGGTTTCCATCTCTTGTAAGTCAAACGGAGTCTTTCAGGCTTATAAACTCATCATTTCTTTAAATTTCACAGCCTGCCTGCGGCTCACTTCAATTTTTTCGCCACCGGTCAAATCCAGCAAAAGCCCTCCATTAAAATAAGGCTCAATCTTTTCTATCATCCTGAGATTAATGATATGCTTCCTGTTGGCCCTAAAAAACACCTTTTCGTCTAATCTTTCTTCCAATGCATTTAATGATTTTAAGATAAGCGGTTTATTGGTACCAAAAAAAACTTTGGCATAATTACCCACACTTTCAAAAAGCCTTACTTCCGAAAGTCTTACAAACCAGCATCGTTCTCCATCTTTTACAAAAACCTGGTCATTCTCACTTAAAATTCCCCGGTTATTATAGGAAAGCAATTCTTCTTCATTTTTCTGCCTCACCTTTAAAAGAGCTTCAGCAAGGCGTTGTGGCTCCACCGGTTTCATCAGGTAATCCAGCGCATTTACATCAAAAGCCTTTAAGGCATATTCATCATAAGCCGTTACAAAAATAACATGAGGCGCTTTATCTAATTGGCTTAGCATATCGAAACCGCTTTTATCCGGCATTTGTATATCCAAAAAAATGAGGTCAGGATTTAAAGCTTCCACTTTTTCAATTCCTTCAGCGGCATTCGCAGCTTCTCCTATTACTTCTATATCAGAAAACTCTTCCAACATTCTCTTAAGCTCGCTCCTGGCAAGCCGTTCATCATCAATAAGAACAACTTTAAGCATATTCTTTATTTTTTATTATTTAATGAAAATTAATATGTAACCGGCATCACAATTTTTGATTGCACTTTGGATCCGGCAATTTCTTCTACTTTAAAATAAGCATTGCCATTGCATAAAAACTTTAGCCTGTCGCGCGTACTTTTAAATCCAAAACCTTCTTCATTTTTCTTTTCAAGGGTACCCGAATTCTGCACGATCAATTCAAAATCTTTCTCTGTAAATCTTGAAATTATTTTCACAGTCCCCCCATTAATTCTTTTGCTGATACCATGTTTAATGGCATTTTCAACCAATGTTTGTAACATCATTGGCGGCACCCGTTGTTCAAGCGTATCTTCATCAATCTCCATTTCTACTCTTAATCTTTCTTCAAAACGCATTTGTTCCAAAGCGAGGTAATCTTTTACAATATCCAGTTCTTTATGTAACGGAACCGTTTCCATTTTTTCTACCTGCAGGCTGCTACGTAAAATGTTTGAAAGTTCGGTGATGGCAGTTCTCGCACGTTTTGGATTTTCGTCAACCAACGCTCTTATGCTATTTAAAGAATTAAAAATAAAATGAGGATTGATGTGCGATTTAATGGTTTTCAGCTCCAGTTCTTTTACCGTTTTTTCAAGATTTAATCTGTCCACTTCGTCTTTACGGTTTCTTTCCAGGTAATGCCATATCATATAAAGTAACAACCAAAGAGCGATTAAGATAAAAGTAAAAATGATATCCCACCAAAAACGGCCCCGGTGTTGGTCTTCATATTGCCATGTGCCACTGCTGTTTCTGTACCATCCGGTGGATCTTTTTATGCTTTGAAGCGATTGATAATTGGTCGAATCTTTTGGATTATCCTTTTGCGCCAGGTAATAATGGGTTCCTGAAAGTCCAAGGTCTTTTTCTTTAACTATTGCTTCTTTCAGGTTTTGGGTTTTTTCATATTGCACCAAGGAATTTCCCGTAACAATCGCAGTAGATTTTGCGCCATAATAAGCAAGTAAGCCCGTAAGCATTACACTTACAACAAAAAGGCCGATCACTTTATTAGTCGAAAAATTGATCCATTTTGCTTTTTTAAGAACAAACCGCAGTAAATGAGTGGAGATTATATACCAGCAAAATTCTATAACCAGGATAACTAAGAGAAGATGCCTCCTGTCTGCAGATTTCCAATAGACGTCTTGTAATAAAAAATAAAAAAAGGCAAGATTCAGCAATGTCCAACCTCCCCAACCAAAAATCTGGCATAGCCAATATCTATAAATTCTCTTTCGCATTATACAAATTTATTTTTAAAAAGCAGTATTGATAGGGAGGACTTGATTAGTGGTGAAAAGCAACGTTTAAAAGGTGCTAAAGTTTTTCTAAAAGTAGCTTAAACCATTTTAACTTTAAAAAACTTTAGTTTTACAAGGTAGAAAAAAATTTAAATGCAAAACCAAAATTTAAATAAAGAAAAAGAAGTACTGACTCCTGCTGAAAAAGAATTTGAAAATAATATCCGCCCTGCGATAATTGAAGAATTTAGCGGGCAGGCGCAGATTATCGAAAACCTACGCATTTTTATAAAAGCAGCAAAGCAACGCGAGGAAGCGCTCGATCATATTTTATTTCATGGGCCTCCGGGATTGGGCAAAACCACCCTGAGCCGCATCGTTTCCAACGAGCTGGGTGTAAATATTAAAGAAACCAGCGGACCTGTAATTGAAAAACCGGGCGATCTTGCCGGATTGCTAACCAATTTGGAACCAAATGATGTTTTATTTATAGATGAAATCCACCGGCTGAGCAATGTGGTAGAAGAATATTTATATGCAGCGATGGAAGATTATCGCATCGATATTATGATCGACACCGGACCAAATGCGCGCAGTGTTCAAATAAATTTAAATCCATTCACACTCATTGGCGCTACTACAAGAAGTGGTTTATTGACAGCACCTTTGCTCTCAAGATTTGGTATCAAATCAAGATTAGAATATTATGACACTTCTACTTTGCAAAAAATAATTTTGCGTTCGGCTGCTATTTTAAAAACAAAGATCACTTCAGACGCGGCAACCGAAATTGCCGGAAGAAGTCGTGGAACACCAAGAATTGCCAATGGTTTATTAAGAAGAGTCCGGGATTTTGCGCAAGTGCTTTCCAATGGTGTTATTGATTTAAAAATAACTGAGCATGCGCTAAAAGCGTTGAATGTAGATGAATACGGTTTGGATGATATGGATAACCGGATTTTAAGCACCATCATTGATAAATTCAAGGGTGGACCTGTTGGTATCACTACTATTGCTACGGCAGTTGGCGAAGAACCTGGAACGTTGGAAGAAGTGTATGAACCTTTTCTGATACAGGAAGGATTTATTATGCGCACATCCCGTGGTAGAGAAGTTACCGAAAAAGCTTACAAGCATCTTGGAAAAATCCCTTACAGAAATAGTAAAGGGCCCGAATTGTTTTCCTAACTGTTTTGGAGAATGGGCAGTAAACCAATAATTAACTCCTATTTATATTTTGTTTCAAAAAGGCTTTAAGTAAAAATCATACTGCAGTAAACAAACAAATTTTGCAAATTTCTAATTTGCTGATTTCTGTAAATACGTAGCAAAAATCTATCTTCGTAAACATGTCAACTTATAGAGAAATTTTATCAAACAAGTTCAAAGAAGAATACCAAAAACTTAACCAGGAGCAAAAAAAAGCAGTTGATACGATTGAAGGCCCCGTGATGGTTATTGCCGGCCCCGGAACGGGGAAAACTCAAATATTAGCTGCAAGAATCGGTAAGATTTTATTGGATACCGATGCACTTCCTCAAAATATTTTATGCCTCACTTATACAGATGCGGGCGCTATTGCCATGCGCAAAAGATTGTTACAATTTATTGGCCCCGATGCCTACAAAGTAAATATTTACACGTTCCATGGTTTTTGTAATGAAGTTATACAGCAAAATTTATCACTCTTTGAAAAATCGGCGCTCAACCCGGTTTCAGACCTTGAAAAAATTCAGCTTTATAAAACACTTATCGATAATCTTCCAAAAAATAACCTTTTAAAAAGATACCGCGGCGATGTTTATTACGAG
>JBBQWJ010000054.1:0-15995 GCA_038210685.1 Chitinophagales bacterium
AACTGCAAATGCGTATACAGGCGAACTTTCAATGGAATTATTATTCCCTTTTGAAAAAAGTTCAGGATATAATGCATCGCTCTTATAACGTTTTGGTTTTGAAATAATAAAAACGTATCCCTGCTTTAAACCATCAGAATTAGTTATTTCCTTTTTGCTTATATAATTAAATCTATCGTAAGAAATATCATAATAAAAAAGATCAGGGATATCGGTAGGTTGCCCCTGAGTTTGTATGATGGCATTCAATGCATTAAAAGTGGTTGAATCCTCATTATACAAGGGCATTTCCGCTGCATTAAAAGTGTAAATTTTGGTATCATATTTATCAAGATACCCTGAAAAATTTTCATTGATTAAACTGTCCTTCAAAAATCTGTTTTCAAAGGGATCTTTAAACCTGTCAAAAACGTTGGAGAGATAATCATTTGTAAAATCTTTCAAAATAATACTTACAATAACCGGCCCTGACGGATCTGCTTTATTGGCAAGATTTTCTGCAAAATGTTTCCTGTCTTCCAATTCTTTAGTCCGGTTTTGCAACACAATGATTGCCGTAATAGAGAGTGAAAAAAAGAATACCCAAAAAATAAATTTTGATGAAACAAGATTATATGCGTGAAGTAAAAGAAATCGGAAATTAAGAAGGTATACAAAAATCAAGAGCCATAAAAAAACTGCGAGATTGAAACTTAAATGTGCTGACCGAAAGGTAAAAGTCAAGATAAGAAGGCCTGTAATCGTAAGTATCAGGTACAACTGGTATCTTTTTCTCCCAACAAAAATGTTTAATGGCTGAAGCAACAGGGTGATGAGAAAAAAATATCCGCTTGCCACACAACTTAAAACAATAAAGCCAATAACACTGTAAATATTAAGTGTAAAGAAATTAATTACATCGAAAGATATCTGAGAATCAGCTACGAGGCTTTGAACGGTAAAACTTCCAAGCAACGTAATCGAAACCATTAAAATGCAAATAAAAATAATAGTGGCATACCTATAAAAATCCGATTTGAATTTAATTTTTGAGAAATCAAATTTAAAATGAAACCTGATAAATAAAACAATCCAGATGAACAGGATCGAATTGATCAGCAGATCGCCGAGAGATCTTAAAATAAAATTAGCTCCATATATCGTAGGATTAAATAATTCAAAGCTTTCAAAATTAAGAGGAATGGGAAGCAGATAGCTTAATATACGTAATATAATAAGTGGCACAACAAGAACAGCAATCCCGGTCCGCAATCCTTTTTTCTGTACATAATAATTCGCAAGACGATGAATAAAAAACAGGATAAATATCGAAGCCAGTATTCTCAACAACATAGCCGGCAGATTATCATGCCCGACAGGACTTGATAGCTTGTGTAAATAAAAAAGCGGTTTTCCTTTTAAATCCTTAATTACATATTTTGTAGATGTAAGGCTTATATCATAAGCGTTCTCAATATCATTTTTAGCAACAAAAGAATTGTGCAGATATTTATTTTGGATATAATAATTCCACTTTACAGGAATAAGAAAAACAACTTTGTAAAAAGTGCCGGAATTGCTTTTGAATGTTTTTTTATTGGTAACATACCAGCCATTTAATAATTTCCGAAACCCAATTCCGGAATCAGAATGCAGAACGAATGAATTGGGCGCAATCACCTGCGTATTCCAAAAGACAGGAATCAAATTATTATCTAAACCGATTTTATAGATAAAAACAAAGTAATTTTTATCTACCTGCTTTTGCAATTCTATGTTGTCATATTTTCCACTGACAATCTTATTGATTAATGAAGAATCAGTATAAAACGTGTTGATCTTTACAAGCTCATTATTAATGTCTCTTTGAATCGCTTTTTGGGCAGCATTAGAAGGTGAACTCCCACTCCAGTAATTATCAACGATAAATGCAAAAGTGAATAACCATGCTGCGGCAATCAGCAAAAACGAATTCCTTTTAAGAATACTATTTTTCTTGATCAAATTCAAATTTGAATATTTTGTTTTTTAATTTCATTCCAAACAGCATCCATCTGGGGAAGTGTCATTTCACTTAGGTTCATTCCTTTTTTTTGGACTGCTTCTTCCATCAGGCTAAATCGTTTTATGAATTTTTTGTTCGTTAGTTCCAGCGCATTTTCTGCATCCACTTTTAAAAACCGTACATAATTAATTACAGAAAAGAAAAGATCACCTGCTTCCTCTTCTATTCTTTCATCCACCCCGGATTCCACCGCTTCCAGCAATTCCAGTTTTTCTTCTTCCACCTTTTCCCATACCTGCTCTTTTGTTGCCCATTCAAAGCCAACCTGTTTCGCTTTTTCCTGTATGCGCATTGCCTTTACCATTGCAGGCAATGATTTAGGAACTCCGCTTAAAACAGACTTCTTGCCCTCTTGCAGTTTGATCTGTTCCCAGTTTTTCTTTACATCTTCTTCATCATTCACCTTCACATTTCCATAAATATGCGGATGTCTTTTAATCAGTTTATCACAAATCCCGTTGATAACTTCCTGCAATGTGAATTTATTTTTTTCTTTACCGATCTTTGAATAGAAAATAACATGTAACAACAGATCACCTAATTCTTCTTTGATGGCATTCCAGTCTTTATCGGTGATCGCATCTGCAAGTTCGTATGTTTCTTCAATAGTTTGTTGCCTTAAAGTGTGAATGGTTTGCTTTTTATCCCACGGGCATTTTTCACGCAACTCATCCATTATTGTAACCAACCGATCGATATTTATATTCTGATTCATTTAAAAATTTTAAACTTGAAAAAATTGATACAATAAAAAACATTTTATTTTTTTATAATTTCCGGTTAAAAATAGCAAACAAAAACTGCATTAAAGATTAATGAATTATTTTACATCTTCAAAATTTTTGGATAACTGTAGATACTTATTACTTTTAAAAATGAGCAAAAAAAATCTTTGCATTATCACCAGTTTTATATTGATATCCTTCACTGGAATTTCTAATGCCAATGCTCAATATTATTATAAAGATATAGTGAGCACCATTAAAGGAAACAATGAATTTTCAATTCTGAAAAGCGGAAACATAAAGCATATAAAAATAACAAGTTTTGACGAAAAAGATCAGCCAAGTGAAGGCTTCTTCTGTGAGAAAAAAATAAATAAAAATTTTTCGAAATCCCAGTTAATGACCAATTCCAACATCACAGGAGAGTCGCTGCTGGCAAGTGATTACAACAGCAAAGGCGACGTGTTGAAAACAACAACTACCACCCCAAACACAACAAATATTGTAGAGTATACATATGATACTGAGGGAAATATCACTTCAATTCATACAAGTACTGTAGCTGATGGCGATAGCAGTGGTATTACAGAAACGCATGAATATTTTTATGAAAACGGGAAGCCTGTTAAAATGCTTCGTAAAAAAAATAATACGCTTATTTCAACCATAACTTTTGTTGCTGATGATAAAGGCAATATAATTGAAGAAGATCCTTCAGGAAATAATAATGACAAAAAGTATTTCTACTATTATGATGACAGCAACCGGCTTACTGACGTAGTACATTATAATCCAATTGCTAAGAAATTGTTACCGGATTATATGTTTGCCTACGCTAACGGCAATGAGCCAAAACAAAAAATCTCTGTTGATGAATCAGGAAGAAATTATTTCATCTGGAAGTATGCCTATGATGACAAAAAATTACCTGAAATACAAAAATGTTATTCAAAAGAAAAACAATTGCTTGGCACCATCCAGTATGAATACCAATAGATTTTTAAACAAGCTGCGAAATATCAAATAAGATAATAAATATAGAGATCAATACTGTTATCAGCATCAGGAACCGCAATGACAACAAACGTTTTTGAAAACTCCTTGAAGCCAGTATAATCGCGATCAGGCAAAATATTATAGAGATAATATTTACAACATGAATGTTTCTAAAAAAACCTGAAAAATACCCGAGAAAAGTTTCCTGCTGATCTACTTGGTTCATATCAGTAAACCGGATCCCAATTGATTTCCACATTATAAAAAGGATAAGCGCAGGCAATAAAAAAAACATGGACAGTCCCGCTGTTACTTTTTTCTTTACATGAGTGTTGGTTGACATTTTAATAAGTTTTGATTTATTAAAAGTAGAAGAAAAAAAGAACTCCGCAAAACACTTACTTTTTTACATCTTTTTAAAAGACTTCAAAAAAAAATTACCAAATTTTTTATCAGCCTTCTGATTTAACAAAATTTATTTTATCTCAATTTAATAGCTGAAAATCAAATATAAATACTCGTTTTTCTTTTTTAATTTATTTCAACCTAATTCAACAAATAAGAATGGCATGATTTTAGACTTTATGGTATATATAATCGAAAAAATATTCTATTTGTCCATTCAAAAAACTCTTTAATCCCATTTTTAATTCTTAAAAAACTTTATCATGAACGAGTATACAGAACAACCTGGTACTATCAATAAAGAACCGCGCGATTCTAAAAAGTTAATCATCGGTTTGTTGATAGCAGCAATAGTAATCCTTAGTGGATTTTTTATTTTCGATCACAGCAAATCAAATGAAAATCTAAAAGCAGAACAAACAGAAGTTGCCAAAGTAACTTCTGAAAAAAGCAACATCCAAACAAGTTTTGATGCATCGCTGGCACGCCTTGATTCAATGCAAACCTCTAATACAGACTTGAGTGGCAAGCTGACAGCAAGCAATGAAGAAATTGCAAAAATGAAATCGGAAATCCGCAGCATTTTACATAAGAAAAATGTAACTGCTTCTGAACTTTCAAGAGCACGCTCTTTAATAGCCCAGTTGAACGGAAAAATCACTGATCTTGAATCTCAAATTGCAATACTTACTCAGCAGAATGATAGCCTTCAACAAAATGTAGTTGTACTTACAACACAAAATCAAACGTTGTCTCGTAATCTTGATTCAACGAACGTAGTAAAACAAGCACTTGAGAAAAAAGTAGATGTGGCTTCAACTCTTAATGCTTCCAACATTTCAATCACACCCTATAAAGTAAGGAATAACGGGAAAGAAAAAGTTTCAACTGTTGCCAAAAGAGTAGATAAGCTTTTGGTAAGTTTTGATGTCGATAACAGAATCATTACACCTGGCACCACCGACCTTTACGTAGTGGTAATAGGCCCTGATGGAAAATCTGTTACTACACCTGATACATCAGGTAATACATTCACTACCCGTGACAGTAGCAGTAAAACTTTCACCGCCAAATTACCGGTTGACCTTGAAACAGCAAAAACAAAAAATGTTCAATTTGCATTTTCTCCTGCAGGACATTTCCAACAGGGGAATTATAAAATACAGATCTATCAGAATGGATTTTTGATTGGTGAAAAAACTCGTGAACTGAAGAAAGGTGGCTTATTTGGATAAATTTTTATTCGTTCAATATTTTAAAAAAGGCAGCCAGTTTGGTTGCCTTTTTTAATTATAAAATTGGCGTTTGTCCCTTCCTGTTAGTACGATAAAATAAAATGATTTCCTTTACACAGGAAATAATGCTATTTTCATTTTTAAAAAGATTAAAGGAATGAAAAAAATATTCGCGTTTGTTTTTCTGTTCACCTCCCTCACTTCAATTGCCCAAAAAACAGATAAGCATTTACAAGAAGAGATTAGTGATTTATTACAGAATTTTAAAGGAGACGCAGGGGTTTTTGTGTATGATATTTCTGCAAATAAAAAAGCTGAAGTAAATGCAGATACTATTTTCCCCACTGCAAGTATGGTGAAGGTTCCAATTCTGATTGGGTTAATGCACAAAATCCATAATAGTGAATTATCCTATCACCAGGATATGCTTTTTACTGATTCTGTAAGATATTCGGAGGGAGAAGAGATCCTGGCTTCATTTAAAGACAGTTCAAAAATCACTTTAAACAAATTGATGATGCTGATGATGAGCATGAGTGATAATGGCGCCAGTCTTTGGCTGCAAGGGCTTTCTGGTGGCGGCACAGAGATCAATAAATATATGGATAGCCTTGGCATGAAATACACTCGTGTAAACAGCCGGACTGAAGGAAGAAAAGAAAATTACAACATGTATGGTTGGGGCCAAACTACTCCGAGGGAAATGGCAACATTGATGAGGATGATTGTTGAAAATAAAATTATTGATAAACAAATCAGTGAAAGGATGCTTCGGTTAATGAGCCGTCAGTTTTGGGATGAAGATGCCATATCACAAATTCCGCCAAATGTTTTTGTGGCTGATAAAAGTGGCGCAGTAGATGCCACAAGAGATGAAGTTTTATATGTAAATGGTCCGCATCCTTACATATTTTGTATCTGTACAAAAAATAACCAGGACACCAGTTGGGAAAGCAATAATGAAGCGTGGGTGCTTACCAGAAAATTATCGGCTTTATTATGGAAACATTTTAATCCGAAATCAACCTGGCAACCTGCTGAATATTTAAAATGATTTATTAAAGAGGTTATCTGCGCAATAAGTGAATTAAATTTTTCTGCCACCCAAACAGAAATCTTGATTATTTGTTTATTTACTATTTTCTTATAAGTATGTCTGCTTTACCTTTTTAAGTAACTTGTATAAGCAAAAAGTTTCTTTTTAAAAGCGTTAATACCCGTTAAAATATTTATAATAATTCCAGCGGGAGTTAACTTATTCTATTTATTCCCGTCTATAAGTTAAAATTAAGACCATGAAATATTTATACTACATATCAAGCCTACTGGTCGTGATGGCAATTTCTTCTTGCAGCAGTACAAGATATCCTAATAGTTACCCCAATGGATATTCCCAGAATTACGATCAGCAACAAATGATTACCTACCAGCAATTTTATAATGAACTGAGCCCTTATGGAGATTGGATCAATTATGGAAATTACGGCTATGTGTGGGTACCAGCCCAGGCAAACTTCAGACCTTATTCGACAAACGGTTATTGGGTTTATACTGATTATGGATGGACCTGGGTTTCCAATTATAATTGGGGCTGGGCTCCATTCCACTATGGCAGATGGATCAACGATATGCGCTTTGGGTGGGTGTGGGTGCCCGGTAATGAATGGGCGCCAGCATGGGTTTCATGGAGAGGTGGCGGAGATTATTACGGTTGGGCTCCCCTTGCTCCTGGTATGGATATAAATGCAAATTTTGGTTCTATTCCTTATGACGACTGGACATTTGTTCCACGCAATTACATTAATAGCCCACGAATCAACCATTATTACGTAAACCAGGCAAGGAACGTAACTATAATTAATAACACAACTATCATCAATAATACTACGATTGTAAACAATCAAAATAATGGAAACAGGCGGCCTTATTATAATGAAGGCCCTTCAGTAACAGAAGTGGAAAGAACTACAGGAACAAGAATCAGAAAATACAACCTGGTTACTTCAAATAAACCGGAAGCTACCCAGGTGTCCAATTCTTCGGTAAGGCTTTTTAAACCTGGTGTAAATCAACAGCCAGCTACTTCTAATCCTCACCCTGAAAGAGTTACCAATCTTGATGAAATAAGAGCAACTCATTCTGCACCTGTAAGAGAATTTCCGAAGGATCAAACACCACAAATTTTAAGAAACGAACCGCCGGTAAATAACAATGCTCCCGGAGTAACTCCAGAAAGAAATAATCCTCCTGCAAGAGTTTTTCCTAACCGGAACGAAAATCCTCCTGCAGAAAATCATCCTGTTGCCCCTAATCCGGCTACCCGGAATAATCCTCCTGCAGATAATCAGCCGCAGGAAAATAAGCCTCCGGTAAGGGTTTTTCCAGGTAATCCAGCTCCCCCGGCCAATGAAAGGCCGGTACAGCAAAATGAACTAAACAGAACTACGCCGGCCAATAATCAACAGCAGGAAAATCAACCTCGCAACAATAAGCCTGTTAGGACTTTTTCAAACCCCCAACCGCCTGTAAACCAAAATCCTTATAAACAAAACGAAAGCAAAGTCAATTCAAGACCAGCAAGTACTCCGGAAGAAATGCGTACCAGGAATGAGCAACATTCAAAGCCAGCTCCACAACCCAGACCTCAAAATAACACTCCTGTGCGCCAACCGATAAGAACAGTTACTCCCAGACCCGTTCCACCTTCGGCTCCCACAGAAAAACAACAAAATAATGAAAAGCGCGATCAGAATGTGAGAACTTTTAACCCTGAAAAAAAGTTGTACTAAATATAAGCTGAATTAAATATTCTTAAAGCACCTTGTTTCTTTACAAGGTGCTTTTTTTGCGAAAATAAGATTTGCCATTTTTTGTTTGTTTACTACCTTACAGAAATGAAACCATTGCTTTCCATTCTATTCGCTTTAATGTCTTTACCGGGACTTACTCAAATTACAACAAAGCCTGTTCCTGTGATTTTAGATACCGATATTGGTCCCGATTATGATGATGTAGGTGCTATCGCTGTATTGCACACATTAGCCGACAAAGGAGAAGCTATTCCTCTTGCTATCATGGCTTCTAATAAAAATGAATTTGTAGCACCCACAATTAACCTGCTAAATACGTATTTTGGGAGGCCGGATTTACCAATAGGCGCGCCTAAAGGCAAAGCTGCAGATATCGGAGCATGGCAAAAATGGCCACAGATGTTGTTGGCTAAATATCCGCATTCCGTACAATCTACCTCAGAAGTTCCGGATGCAATCTATGTGTATCGAAAAATTCTTTCTCAACAACCAGATCACAGTGTTACGATTGTCACCATTGGTTTTCTTACCAACCTGTCGAACCTGCTGTATTCAAAACCTGACGAGTTTTCTAGTTTGAATGGAACAGAATTGGTAAAAAGAAAAGTGAGCAAATTGGTATCAATGGCAGGCGGGTTCCCGAAAGGCCGTGAATTTAACCTGTTAATTGATTCAGTCGCTTCGGCGCATGTTTTTAATAATTGGCCGACGCTGGTTATCTTCAGCGGCTTTGAAATTGGGAAAGATATAAAGACCGGACTTGGACTTGTACACGATACTGCTATAAGTGGTCCTGTTAAAGATGTATTCGCCTTTTGTATTCCAAAAGCAAAAGAAGACAGCGCCGGAAGAATGAGTTGGGACGAGACAGCCGTATTAGTTGCCATTCGTGGAGTGAAGCCATACTTCGGAGTAAAGAAAGGTCATATAATTATTAACGGGGGGAATAACGAGTGGAAAGACAGCAGTAACATGTCGCAATACCATTTAACCAAAGCAATGCCTGCAATAGAAATATCTGCAATACTGGAAATGTATATGGGACGGACAGAGTAATATGATTGATGCCTCTTTTATGAGTTGATTTTTTATTTAATATATTTCAAATTTGTAATTTTAAATGATATTAATATACGAGCAATTTTAGTAATAAAAAGGCTTCTTCATTTTTCAATATTATACCATCATCAGAAAAGGCTGAAAATTTTCAGCCTTTTCTGTTCTCAATATCAAGCCCAATGAATTATCAAGAAATAATAACGTGTATGCTTATACGAAAATAATTTATTTTTTAGAAAGTGTCAACATCAAAACATCATGAACACCAATGGTTGCTTTTAATGGCTTTCTTGTGTCACCCACATTTTCCTTTTTCCACAAATCGCGCAATTGGTAATTGTTTTTTTTGGCATCCAATGTTTCATTCAACAAAGAATCAGAGATCACTTCATTCTGCCAGTTATAATCAATCGTCTTTGGTTCACCCGATCTGTTCAAAAAACAAAAAGCCCAATTATTGTCGCTCAATGGTTTTACATACACTTCCACGCTATCGATGGTTTTATATTTATAACCTTCGTAACCGGCTTTGTCCTGGTCAATGGCAATCACTTCTTTGTTCGTCAAAATATTGTCGGTAGTCTTTGACATTTTTGTGATATCATTTCCTGCAATTAAAGGCGCTGCCAGCATACACCATAAAGAAAAATGCGCGCGATCTTCATTTTCAGTCATACCGTTGCCTACCTCAAGCATATCAGGATCATTCCAATGGCCGGGCCCAGCATATTGCCTTAAACCTTGTTGAAGATCAACAATTGGCATTACGCCTGATTGTTTCCAGGTACCATGATCTAAATATCCGTCAAACCTCGCAGAAATATCACCGGTTGTGCGCCACAGTTCTCCTACATTTTCTGCCCAAAGCCATGGCTTGTTCGTGCCCCATTCACATAAGCTAAAAACGATTGGCCTGCCAGCTTTTTTTAGCGCTTTGCTCATCGTGGTGTAAGCCTCTTTAGCATTGAGGCCGTCCGTATTACACCAATCGAATTTTAAATAATCTATGTCAAGCGAAGCGTAAAATCTGGCATCCTGGTATTCGTATCCACGGGTTCCGGGATAACCGGCACAGGTTTTTGTTCCGGCACAATTGTACAAACCGAATTTCAATCCTTTAGAATGAACATAATCAACCAACTCTTTCATGCCATGAGGAAATTTTTCAGGATCTGGCACAAGGTTTCCGGCTGAATCTCTTTCTTTCGCCATCCAGCCATCATCAAGCACAAGGTACTCGTAACCGGCATCTTTCATTCCAGATGAAACCATTTTATCTGCGGTTTCTTTAACTAATTTTTCGCTAATGTTGGTCTGAAAAGTATTCCAGCTATTCCATCCCATCGGAGGAGTAAGTGCAAGGCCTTCAAATTTTTGCGCGTTTGCTGTTGCAAAAAACAAAACCGCAATTACAAGTAAGAATCTATTTTTCATATTTTGTCATTTTATTTTCGATTAATCATATACGTTAGTATCATTTTTTATCCATCACAAGATAAACAACAGACCTTGGCAGTAAAGCAATTTTTATCCCGTTTTTTGTTTCTGCAGAATAGGCCTTTAAAGTTGCATAAGATGAAGGTCCACCTGAAATGCCATCCGGGCCTTTTCCATTTACATATACTTTCCTGGAGAACTCTCCATTATCAGTTCCTCCTTTAAGGATGTAAAAGTAAAACCGATTTCCGGGAGTAGCATTAGAAGTTATTTTTATATTTTGAGTAGTGATTCCTTTATTAATAAGAATAACCCCTTTTTCTCCTGAAGAAAAGGAAGAAGCAAACGATAAAATATCTGAACTGCCACTAACAGAAGACTTCAACATTCTGTCACCTATCATTTTTTGAAAATAATACATGTAATAATATGCAGGACGGGCATTCCATTTTACCACTCCAGGCTCATCTCCAATATTAAAAAGCCCCATATCGTTTCCATCGCTCCATCCATTGGCAAGATCCCATCGCCCTGTCATTCCAAATTTATTTTTCAAAGCCTCTCCCATTACCATTACAGCATGCATTCCGTTAACAAAGGAAACTTGCTGCATTGAGCCTTGCGAAGTAATATTATACTCGGTCATTGCGATCGGTTTTGGAGTTACGCCGGCATTTGTAAAAGTAGTATTCAGATACTTCATAATTGCATCCGTATTGTCCATTGCTGTATTAAGAATCACATCCGCCGAAGCATTGGTTTGGTATGGCGTATAATAACTATGGACAATGTAAAAATCAGCCGAAGAAGCTGCCTGTGCAAGAACACCTGTGTTCCATGTTTTATCTGTATTGGTTTGCCAGTTTTCAGCTTGCTTTTCCAAAAGTTGAGCACCGATATAAATCGTTTTTCCAATTTCAGTGGCTGCGGCCCTCATTGAATCTGCAAATACTTTAAAATGTCTTCCGTATAAATCTCCTGTAATTATTTCCGGTTGCCCGTCTTTATTTTTACTCACGTCAATCCTGTACCCTGCTTCCCATGTCCCATTATCTTCATTTCCAACTTCCCAATATTTGGTGCGGCCGTTATCATATCTAACCCAATCTGCCGCGAGGTGTGCGGCAGTTGCAACTGGATCTATACCGGTTCCATATCGCGCGTATCCATAATTTATAGTGATCATACTTTGACTGCTGGTTTGCTGCAGCACATTGTAAAAATTATCAACAGTAATTGTCCAGTTACCTGTATTAGTGCCATACCAGTAATTGGCAGCCACATCGGTACCGTTGGCATCCTTAAGCGTTGAAGGGGCGTCTGAAGGTGACGTGCCGTTAGGAGAATTCCAGAAATACATATCGCTCAGGCTGCCGCCGGGCAACCGTTCAACGGGTGGCCGCAAGTCAGTAAGATATTTCATCAGCAAAGGTTCTGTTACCATTTGTGTCATCCACATATTTCCATTTTGGCCTGAAATTGTATTAGGAACCTTGGTAATAATAGTACCCGCATCAATATTAACTGTAACAGAAGTTGATGAAGGCAAAGCCGTATCAGTAAACGAAGGAATAGTAAATATTTTCGGTTGCCAGTTATCCAAAAAAAATCCAATGGTATTTGCTGTTGCAGGATCTGCAGGAGTAGGTTCCGTATAAGATGTGTCTACTGGTGGTGTTACCGGAGGTTGCGGAGATGGATTTGTTTTTGTTTTTTTGCATCCCAAAAAAGAAATGGAAATCCAAATAAAAAACAGTCCTCTCAATATACCTGATAATTGCATCATTACTAATTTGAAAGCCATTCTGGCATTAAAGAAGCATTTATTATGCTTCTTTTACATGAGTCGTTTGATTATTAAAAAGTAGTTGTCTTGTTTACACTAAATGTTGACGTAAGATCATTAATTTGAATTTTAAAATCCCCAGCTTCGAGTATTTTTTTATTGTTGCTATTTACATAAGCCAGGTCTTTCATTGGCAAATGAAAAGTAACTGTTTTTGATTCACCGGGTTTTAAATCTACTTTTTCAAATCCACGCAATCTTTTCACATCAGGCGTAAGAGAAGCTACCAAATCTGAAACAAATAATTGCACTACTTCCTTTCCTTCGCGGCTTCCTGTATTTTTTACTGTTACAGCAATGTCTGCTGTTTCGCCGGGAGAAAAAGACTTTTTATTGATGGTAAGATTGCTGTAATCGAATGTGGTGTAAGATAATCCATAGCCAAACTGCCATTGCGGATCATATTCGCCTCCCTGTGGATTTCCACCTCCTTCTGATGGTTTATGAATATAATTCACCAAATCATTTGGATAGCGTGGGTAAGTGATAGGCAGTTTTCCACTTGGATTGACATCACCGGTAAGTATATCAGCCAACGCATCAGCACCAAAATTGGAAGGAAGATAAACATCTAAAATTCCTGCAATGCCGGGAACTATTTTGTTTATTATTCTTGGCCGGCCTTCATTCAAAATTAAAATAACAGGCTTGCCGGTTTTAATCATTGCCTGGGCAATTTCAATTTGATTGGAAGATAAATTCACATCATTAATGTTGCCCGGAGTTTCAGTATAACTGTTTTCACCAAGACAGAGTAAAACGTAATCCACATCAGCAGCAGCTTTGATAGCTGCATCAATATCTACTACAGAATCCTGGGACCAGTTTCCTTTCATATTATAAGCAACGCCCTCTTCGTACGTTACATTTTCCTTTCCGAATTTATTGGTTACTGCTTCTAAAATGGTATTGTATTGCTTTGCATAATAATCGGTTTTATCGCCTTGCCAGGTATAGCTCCAGCCGCCGTTTAAAGTACGCATGGAGTTGGCATTAGGACCTGTAACCAACACTTTTGCTGTTTTAGAAATCGGCAAAACATTGTTTTCATTTTTCAGAAGAGTGATCGATTCTGCAGCAGTATTATAAGATGCTTTTTTAAATTCATCACTTGCATATTTCGGATAATCTTTTAAATACGTCATCGGCGTTTTAAAAAGATTCAATTCTTCTTTTACTCTTAAAATTCTTGTTACGGCATCATCAATACGGCTCATCGGCACTTTACCTTCTTTCACCAAAGAAATAAGATCGGTACAAAATTCTTTGTAGTTATAAGGAATCATTGACATATCAATTCCTGCATTGATCGCCAGCATGGTGGCATCTTTAATATTTTTTGTGATGTGATCGCGGCGGTACACATTTTCAATATCCTGCCAGTCGGTAACAATAAAACCGGTAAAGTGTAATTCGTTTTTTAAAATATCGGTAAGCAAGTGTTTGTTGATGTGAGTAGGAATTCCATTAATCAGGGCAGAATTTACCATAACTGTTCTTGCGCCGGCTTTTACTGCTGCTGCGAAGGGAGGCAAATGATATTCGCGCAAATAATTTTCAGGTATCCATGCATCACTTCTGTCGTGGCCAGATTTAGGATCAGAATAAGCCATGTAGTGTTTGATGCTTACGGCCAGTTTATCTTTACTTCCCAATGGATTTTGAACGCCTTTTACAAAAGCAACACCTAATTGAGAAGTCAAATATGGATCTTCGCCGTAATCTTCCCAAATGCGCGGCCACTGAGGGTTTACACCAAGATCAAGCACCGGCGAATAAGTCCATGGAACACTCGCAGCCCGTGATTCATAGGCAGTAATTACACCAGCGTTAAAAATCAATGAAGGATTCCAGGTAGCGGCCTGCCCTATTTCCTGCGGAAATAATGTAGCATCCAAAAGATAATTACAACCGTGATTATCATCCAATCCATACAAAACAGGAATCTTCATCTTTGTTTCGTTTGCTGCCTTTTCGATCTGCCCAATCACGTTATTCCACTGAGCAGCGGTTAAGGGAATTCCCGGCGCGTTTAAAATAGAACCGATATTATAATTTTCTACCGCGTCTTTTAATTTTGCCTGGTCAAATACAAAATTATCTCCTTCAACTTTACCCAACGATTCAATAGAAACCTGCGCCATTTGCCCCACTTTTTCCTCGAGGGTCATTTGTTTCACGATCGCATTTACTTTAGCATTGATAGCGGTTGTGTTGGTTTGCGCATCGCTCCTTAAGGCTGAAAAAACGATTAAGCAACAAAAGAGAAAGCTGAGTTGTAAAATTCTTTTTAAGCGATTCATTGATGAATTATTAAATTATTGGTAGATTGTTTTATTGTTGTACTGTTAATGCTGCATTGGTGCTACTAATTTTCACTTTCTCACACCTTAGTAGAAAACCCAGACAGTTTTAATAATCTTATTACCTTATTCTGTGCGAATTGATTTACTCAAATAAGGTAATAAGGTGGTTTTGATCAGTTTTAATTTTTGCTACTAAGGTTTTGCCATCTTTCTTTTTCAATTTTCTCTTTTTCACATTTTCTCATTTTCACATTTTAGTATTACTTACAAAAGCAATTTTTTTACTGTCCGGCGACCAGGATGGCGTATTGATCGTTCCCTGTCCCCCATACAAATACGCAATCACTTTTAGCGGCCCCCCGTTTGCAGGCATCATACGCAAATAAACATGTTTGTAAAAAGGATGATCGTCAGGCTTCACTTCCTCTTTTAAAAATGAAATACATACAATCCATTTGCCATCAGGTGAAACGTGTGCAAACCAATTGTCGTAATCGTCGTTCGTCAATTGTTCCTGATCAGTTCCATCGGGTTTCATTCGCCACAGCTGCATCAATCCGCTTCTTACCGAATTGAAATAAATATATTTTCCATCAGGGCTATATTCCGGCCCATCATCCAAACCGGCTGCTGAGGTAAGCTGTATTTCCTTTCCTCCTTTGGATGGAATTTTATAAATATCAAATCCTGCAGGTGTTGGATCATTATTTCGTTTAGCCGTGTACGTTAGCCACTTGCCATCCGGTGACCATCCGTGAAAATATGAAAACCCCAGGAGTGGTGTTATTAGTTTGGGTTGGCCTCCAGTTATAGGAACAGTATAAACTGTAGAACCTATTTTACCATCCGGGCTAAGGGCGCTTAATCCTAGCATTTTGCCATCAAAAGAAATTACATGGTCGTTATTAATGTCTTTTACATTTCCCGTCGGAAGCAATTGAGGTTTGCGGCTTTTAAGATCGAAACGATAAAGCGAACCATTAGAATTATAAATAAGGGTTTTGCCATCTTTTGTCCAGTTGGGCGCCTGCAATGAAACATTTTCGGAGTACAAAACCTCTCTCCTTCCTGTCTTTACATCCATGGTTTCAATATTACTTCCCAGGTATTGTCTATAGGGAACCAAGTCTTT
>JBBQWJ010000055.1:0-15956 GCA_038210685.1 Chitinophagales bacterium
CAAAAAACAATTCTCGAAAATCCTGCAATTACAGAAACAGATACCAAAGGTAATTTTCTCGACACTTTTGAATTACCCAAGCAAGTGGTGATGAGTTCAAAAAAATATGGACCGAGACAAAATGGTGTTTTTGAAGGTTTGACATTTACTGATGATTACAATTATTTATTAGTAAGCGTCGAAGAGCCCTTACTCCAGGACGGGCCTGCGGCAGGAACCGGCGACACCACGGGTATTTGCAGAATAATAAAATTTAATATTTCTACAAAAAAAGCAGTGGCTGAATATGCATATACAATTGATCCGGTAGCACATCCCCCGCTTAGGCCGGGCGGCTTTAAAATCAATGGTATCCCTGATATTTTATCATTTGGTAAAAATCAGTTGCTGGTGCTGGAAAGATCTTTTTCTACCGGCAATTTATCTTGTACCATAAAAGTTTACCTGGCAGATCTTTCCGGTGCTGAAAACGTACTAAATGTGAATTCATTAAAAGACACAACCGGGGTAAAAATGATCCCGAAAAAGTTATTATTAAATATGGATGACCTCGGAATTTATATTGATAATATTGAAGGGGTAACTTTTGGCCCTACCCTTCCTGATGGAAAAAGATCTCTTCTTTTTATTGCAGATAACAATTTCAATCCATTAGAAAAAACACAGTTGTTTTTATTTGAAATAGAGTAAAACAAAAATCTTTCCTTTTTATTTATTTACTATGCTTCTCCAGCTCCCACACATAAAAAAACCGGGAATTTCTTCCCGGCATTTTCTAATTTAAAAGAATATTTTACTGGTTATTTTGAGCTGGTGCCGGAGGTGCAGGTGGCATCGGCGGACGATTTTGTTCCATATTCATCGGTGGTCTATTTTTGGGATGTGCATCACCGTGATGACAGGTATAACAGGTAACATACTTAAGCATGTAAGATACCGCTGCGGTATCAGTTGAAACCGGCTTTGCATTATCATCATCTTTCATCATGTCAGCAATTTGTTGAAAATGGTTTTTATTAATATCAATTGACATCAACATCATTTTGCGGGCTATTTGCTTTTCAGGTTTTTCATCGCTCGCAAAATCCATTTTGTGTTCTGCGGGGTTGCCGGCGTGACAATAATTACACTTTACCCCCAACGAATGAGTAAAATGATGCATTACACTATCTAGCCCATCTTTTGAAATATCCTGAGGCAAAATTTTTAAATTTTTCCACTCTGGCTGGTTATGAGTGGTAAAAGCCTGGAAAGAAAGAACGCATACCAGGCATGCGATAATAACAAGAACACTTTTTTTCATATTTTAAAATTTGAATTTCGAAAGTATTGCAAAAAATTTATCTGCTCCTATTATATTTAGAGCACACGCGAAGTTTTTAACATTTTTAATTTAATGTGAATAAGTAAATTAGTAAATAAGGATTTCAGTTTTTTATATTTGAATATGAAACGACCTTTTTCTTAACCTATTAAACTAACCCTATTGACTGAAACTATAATAAACCTCGAAACCGTTAGCCCTATAGAATTCTTTGGAGTAAATAACGGCAAACTTGATATTCTTAAAAAGAAATTTCCCCGGCTAAAAATCCTTAGCCGAGGCACCCAAATCAAATTAAGCGGCGCTCCTGAACAAATTGAAAATGCAAAAGATAAAATAAACCTTGCCGTACAATACCTGGAAAGAAACGGCAACATGAGTGAAAATTATCTTGAACAGATCTTAGGTGGCGACGATGAAAAAGTGATCGATCATTTTATTGAAAAAAATCAAACAGACGTATTGGTTTTTGGTCCCCATGGCAAAAGCGTGAGGGCGCGCACTTCCAACCAGAAAAAAATGGTTCAGTCCATTGATAATAATGATATCGTATTCGCCATTGGCCCTGCGGGTACGGGTAAAACCTATACTGCTGTGGCACTTGCTGTAAGAGCTTTAAAAAACAAGCAGGTAAAAAAAATAATTCTTACCCGGCCCGCTGTTGAAGCTGGCGAAAATCTTGGTTTTCTTCCTGGCGATTTAAAAGAAAAAATTGATCCGTATTTAAGGCCGCTTTACGATGCATTGGATGACATGATCCCCGCTGATAAACTCGGGTATTACATGACTACACGTACCATTGAAATTGCGCCATTAGCGTATATGCGTGGCCGTACGCTTGATAATGCTTTTATCATTTTAGATGAAGCGCAAAACTCAACAGACCTCCAGTTAAAAATGTTTTTAACAAGGATTGGTGCCAGTGCAAAAGCGATCATTACAGGCGATATCACTCAAATTGACCTTCCCCCAAAAGTGAGAAGCGGGCTTGAAAAATCGGTGCGTATTCTGGCTAATATTGATGGCATCGGGCACGTGGTTCTTGATGAAGAAGATGTAGTAAGGCATAAACTGGTAAAAGCGATCATTAAAGCATATGACAAAGAAAAATTAAAGGAATTAAACGATTTAAAATAAATTCCAATTAATTTTTTTTAAAAGGCGACAGCAATGTCGCCTTTTATTTTAACGGCAATTTTTGCTTTTAAAATAAAATTTACTTTTGCAGAATAATTAAATAAAAAAAATGATGAAGAAGATTATTGTATTAGCTGTTACTGTGTCTGTAATAATTCTTTCGGGTTGTAAATCTGCAGGAAGAGGAAATCCAAAGGATGTGCTCCATGGCTTTCTGACTGCATTATCGCAAAAAGATTTTGTAAAAGCTAAAACCTATGCAACACAAGACAGTGACGGAATGATAAGCATGATGGAGATGGGAATGCAGAACATGCAAAATATGAATAAGGACGGGCATGCGGATAAAATGATGGAATTGATAAATAACATGAAAATGGGTGATGCAGTAATTGATGGGGACAATGCAACGGTTCCTGTTATTGATTCCAAATCAAATGAGTCAACGGACTTTCTTTTGAAAAAAGAAAAAGGTGATTGGAAAGTAGCTTTCGACATGTCGACCCTGATGGAAATGGCCAATAAAAAAATGAAAGAGCATGGGATGGATGGAATGGGAAATATGGATAGTGCACAAATAAAAAAAGGAATGGACAGTGCGATGAATAATATGCGAATGATGCAGCAAAGCGGCCCTATGACCGATAGCAATAAATAAATTTTACCAAAAAAATATTTACTTAATTAATCACCAAAAAACACCTTCATGAAGGTGTTTTTTTATTTTAAACTTAAAGATATTTACCTTCATCCATAAAATAAGAAATGAAACGGGCATTCATCATACTCACCGTAATTACAATATTGGCTACAGCATGCAACAACAACGCAACTGTTGACAAAAGCGATCCGCTTACCTCTGGCAGGGGATTTATTGAGGCTTCCCTGAAAGGAGATTACAAAATAGCAGAAAAATATTTACTAAAGGATAGTACCAATCTCGAATACTTTAATGGGCTTAAAGATTTTAATTCTAAATTGGATGCAGAAACCCGGCGCGGCTACAGTGAAGCAAATATTATCATTGATTCCTCCATAGCAAAATCTGATTCAGTCAATATTATTTACTATACAAATAGCTTTAAAAACAAACCGTCAAAGCTTAAATTGGTAAAGCAAAAAAATGATTGGTTGGTTGATTTTAAATTTACTTTTAATGACAATTAACTCCGGAATTTAACCGCAAATTGAAAGAATGAAAATTATACTGGTCATCGGATTGGGAAGTTTTATTGGAGGTGTCTCACGGTACCTCATTTCGTTGTTTATTCAAAATAAATTCCTCTCCACTTTCCCTTATGGCACATTGTGTGTGAATATACTAGGCTGCTTTTTGATCGGCGTTATTTATGGCTTAAGCGATAAAGGAAATGTTTCACCGGCATGGAGGCTATTCCTGGCAACAGGAATTATGGGCGGATTTACCACCTTCTCTTCCTTTTCAAATGAAACAGTAAGCTTGCTTCGTGATGCAGAATATGTTTCTGCATTTTCATATGTAGCTTATAGCATCATACTTGGGCTGGCCGCCACTTTTGGAGGAATATCCTTAATAAAATATTTATGAAATGATAAATGATCCCAATGCGAAACTTCTTCGTATATTTCTTGGCGAATCAGATAAATATCATCAGCAGCCGCTTTATGAAACCATTGTTTTTGAAGCAAAAAAGCAATCGCTTTCAGGCGCTACTGTAACACGTGGTATTATGGGCTTTGGCGCAAACAGTAAAATACATACAGCCAAGCTTTTTGATATTTCATCTGATCTTCCTATAATTGTTGAAATAGTAGATACGCTCGAAAAAATAAATGAGTTTATAAAAATAGTAGAGCATCTTTTTGAAGAATCAAAATCCGGCGGATTGATCACCATTGAAAAGGCAGAAGTGATCCATTATCGATCCGGTAAATAATAGGTGAAGAAATGAATAGTGAAACTAAATAATACGAATACTAAAATAAATTTATGTACGTTCTACATCCATGGCATGGCGCCTCTTACGGCGAAGAAGCACCGAAAATTGTAAATGCGCTTATTGAAATTCCGCAAGGTTCAAAATCAAAATATGAAATAGATAAAAAGACCGGTTTATTGAAGTTGGACCGCATTATTTATTCTTCATTTCATTACCCCGTGAATTACGGATTTATTCCGCAAACACTTGGCAAAGATGGAGATCCGCTGGATATTCTGGTGATGTGTTCAGAACCGATCCAACCTTTATGTTTGGTAGAAGCTTTGGTAATTGGCAATATGCAAATGATAGATACTGATATGATTGATGATAAAATCATCGCCATCGCCATAAATGACCCGACGGTAAATTATATAAAAAGTCTTGCCGAAGTGCCGCCACACATTTTTAAAGTATTGAAAAATTATTTTGAACAATACAAAGTGCTTGAACAAAAAAAAGTAGAGATCAACGATTTCCAGGATAAAGAAATTGCTTTTAATATTATTAATGAATCAATTGAATTTTATAAACAGACTTATCCAAAATGAAGTAAATGAAAAAATTTCTGCTTGTGGTAATTATACTCTCAGTAGTTGCCTGCAACAAAACCAAAACAAAAGATGGAAAAACAACAGGCTCAAAACCGCCGCCCAGGTGCGGAACAATCTTAAGGACTCCTACTTTGGATAGTTTTGTTTATCCCACTTTTTATATTACTACCGTTGTAGCTTTCCCCGAAGGAGATGAGATTGTGCATTTTCACGGAGATGTAACCGGCGATCATGATGGTTCATGGTATCTTCCAAGATATGATAAGGACAGTATTTTTTGTACAACTGTTCCTTAGTAAACAAAGAAATAACTACAATTTTTATTTTACTTCCCTTTAAACCCACGCCAGGCACAGATTTTCAAAAAACCGGAATTCAACTTTAAGATCAGTTCGGTTTTCTTTTTCAAAATGAACATCAAGAATTCTTTCCTGATCTTCATAAACCAAATGATCGATGATCATATTGTTTTTAAAATCAACTTTCCCCTTTCCATACCATTTGTAAATCGCTTCTTTCGCGCTCCAGCAAAGAGTAAGGAATTTAGTGTTACACTCCGGCAAAAGATCAATCTCCTTTTGATTTAAAAATTTATTTTTGATTCGCTCAACTCTTGGCGTAATCAATTCCACATCAATTCCTACCAATTTATTTTTACTTACGATTGCGGCTGCATAATCGCCGCAATGCGAAACGGAGAAATGAAATTCCTGATTGCTCAATAACGGTTTTTTTGAATCAGCAATTTCAATTAAGTGAAAAGGAAAACCGGGTTGCAAAATTTCTAAAAGATATCGTGCAGCCAAATGTTGCAAGCGTTTATGAGGATGAGAAACGGATGTTTGAAGAGGCACTTTTTCTAAAAAAAAACCTTCCCTTTCAGTAATGTACCAAACAGCCAGTTTAGTATTGTCGTTGATATTATGTTGATAAAACAAAGGCATGAACAAAAATTTATGCGTCTTTTTGCAAATTGATGAATTATTTTGCAACCCTAAAAATAACCGCAATTAAATGATTTTATCTGACACAAGAATTTTAGAAGAAATTGAAAAGAAAACAATCATCATTAAACCCTACAATCGTGACAAATTAGGCAGCAACAGTTACGATGTGCATTTGGGAAAAAACCTTGCGGTTTATAAAGACAAAATTCTTGATGCTAAAATGCACAATGAAATTGAACATTTCGATATTCCTGAAGAAGGGTTCATTTTACAACCCAATCAATTGTACCTGGGCGTTACCGATGAATACACAGAAACACATGCTCACGTTCCTTTTTTGGAAGGAAAATCTTCTACAGGCCGCCTTGGCATTGACATTCACGCTACTGCCGGAAAAGGCGATATAGGTTTTTGTGGCCATTGGACTTTAGAAATTTCATGCAAAATACCTGTGAAAATTTATGCAGGGATGCCTATAGGCCAACTGATCTATTTTCCATTGGAAGGTGAAGTAGAAGTTTCTTATGATTCAAAAAAGAACGCGAAATACAGCCATCAACCCAATAAACCGGTGGAAAGCATGATGTGGAAAAATAACTTTTAGGTCTTTACTAATTCAATCACCGTTATTTCAGGCAAAATCCCTACCCTTCCCGGGTAACCGATAAACCCAAAACCAGGGTTTACATATAATTTTTGTTTGCCTTCTTCATATAAGCCATCCCATTCTTTGTAAAAATATTGAACCGGGCTCCATTTAAATCCGGGAATTTCAACACCGAATTGCATCCCGTGTGTGTGCCCGCTTAAAGTAAGATCTACATCACTATAATCCGGCCTTACCTGCGCATCCCAGTGGCTCGGGTCGTGACTGATCAACATTTTAAACGGATATTTTTCAGTGCCGGCATATGCTTTTTTCATGTCGCCGTATTTGGGGAAACGAGCTTTCGCACTCCAGTTTTCAATTCCCATTAAAGCAATCTCCTCTCCTCCCTTTTCAAGAACTACGTGTTCATTCATCATTAATTTCCAGCCGAGTTGCTTATGAACTTTTGCCAGATCAACCAAATTCTGTTGTTTGGTTACGCCTTCATAAGGCCACTTTTCATAATCGCCATAATCATGATTACCAAAAGTGGAATACACGCCCATAGGCGCTTTTATTTTAGTAAACACATTTATGTAATTCTTCATTTCTGAAGCCCTGTTATTTACCAGGTCGCCACTAAAAATTACTAAATCTCCATTTTGATCGATGATCTTTTGGACACCTTCTTCAACTGCTTTTTTATTCATGAAACTTCCTGAATGTACATCACTGAAGTGAACGATTTTATAACCGTTAAAAGATGCGGGCAAATTGTCAAACGCAAGTTTGATGCGCTTTACACGATAATTATATTTATTAGTAAACCCATAAAGCAGGCTGCCGAATAAAGTAGTTCCGGCTGCGAGGCCAATCCAGCTTAGAAACACGGAGCGTGGAATGTTTTCACCTTCCAATTGTGCTACTTCCGTTTTATTAAAAAATGCTTTTTGCGAAGCCCATTGAATAATACGCCTTACGTCATCTACAAGGAAAAAAACAGAAGAAATTATCTGTGCAAAAACAAAACCAAGAATAGTAGCAAAAAGATAGGTTCTTACTTTTTTTGGCATAAACGTAGCATCGGTAAAAATGAATAACACAAGGCCGGCAAGAGCTATAAAAGCAACCAGCCAATAAAGAATATAAATCACCATTCTTGTTTTTTCCGAGGCGCTCAGGGTTATAGCTTGCAAAGCCGAAAAAACATAAAAATCGAGAAGGATCATAAAAGAAATTATGATGGAAGTTCCCAGGGGTGTACGCATAATTTTAAAAAGTTTTCAGGGCTTTAATAATCAATAAATTCATCGATTTGATAGTTGATCGCTTTAAGCGTTTCGTCATTAAAATGACCTTCAGCATCCATCACTTTATCAATAACTGAAATAGGAAGTTTATTATAAAAAACATTCATTTTCATATAATGTAATGTATCTGACAGATGATCCATCCCACGAAGATTTCCGGCCCTTCCGGTGGCTACGCCTGTCAATAAAGCTTTCTTATAATTCCAAACATTTTTCACATCGCTGTTATCAATTAGTGCTTTTAAAATGCCCGGATAAGAACCATTGTATTCAGGAATAATAAAAATAAATTTTTGAGTGGGGATAAGAATTTCAGTTTCCGCTTTTTTTATCGCTTCATTTCGATTGAGCATATCAAGGCCTCTTAATGAAAAAAGTGTGGCATCAATATTTTTATTTTTTAATATCAGCTTGTATTCCTCCGCCACCTTTTCAGTATGGCTTCCACTGCGGTTGGTACCGCTTATAATCGTGTACATAGTATAAAATTAATAGCTTTTACCCTTATTCATTTGCAGAAATAACAAATTGTTAGAAGTTAGGGGATTAATAAATGCCTTTTCATCTATAGAATATGCGAGAATATTATGCCTAATAATTAAATTTGCCAATATGGCTTATAATTCTGAATTAAAAAGAAGTTCTTTGCCAAAAAGCAAGTAAAATCAACCTTGCTGTCATTGTTTACAATTAGGTACACAGTAAATCAACAAAAAAGCAGGATTTTAATTCAGATAAAAGTTAAAGATTAACCGAAAAGGAATTATGGGAAAAATTATAGGAATTGCAAATCAAAAAGGCGGCGTAGGCAAAACTACTACCGCCATCAATCTTGCCGCAAGTCTTGCTGTGCTTGAGTATAAAACACTGCTGGTAGATGCTGACCCGCAGGCAAACAGCACAACCGGGGTTGGCTTCGATTTGCACAATGTAACTACAGGCTTGTACGATTGCATGGTAAACGAAACGCCGGCAAAAGATGTGGTACTAAAAACAGAAATTCCCTTTCTTGATCTTATGCCTTCGCACATCGATCTTGTGGGCGCAGAAATTGAAATGATCAATTACCCCGACCGTGAAAGTGTTTTAAAAAATGTTTTAAATACCATTCGTGACCAATACGACTTTATCATTATTGATTGCTCGCCATCGTTGGGGTTAATTACTGTAAATGCTTTGGTGGCCGCAGATAGCGTGATAGTGCCGGTTCAGGCAGAATTTTTTGCGCTGGAAGGATTAGGAAAATTATTAAACACCATTAAAATTGTTCAAAACAGGCTTAATACAGAATTGCAGATTGAAGGGCTTTTAATGACGATGTATGATGGAAGATTGCGCTTATGCAACCAGGTAGTAAACGAAGTAAGGCATCATTTTGATGAAATGGTTTTTAACAGCGTTATCCATCGCAATACAAGGTTAAGTGAAGCACCAAGTTTTGGCAAGCCGGCCATTCTATATGATGCCGACAGTAAAGGTGCCATCAATTATTTAAACCTCGCAAAAGAAGTGCTGCAAAAAAATAATATGACCAGGATGAACCAGTCTGATAAAATATTGGAACATCCATAAAATTTTGAAATAAAAATATTCTTATAAGAAATGAAAAGTACAACCAATAGAAAAGAGGCATTGGGAAAAGGTATCCGGTCACTTTTGCAAAATATTGATACAGATCTTTCGGTAACGGAAAAAAACCTGGTAAAAGATTCCTCTGATAAAACGAACGTTGCTAAAGCGAGGATTCCATTGAGCCAGATCGAAGCAAATCCCGATCAACCGCGACATGATTTTGATGAAAATGCTTTGAGTGAACTAGCCGCTTCTGTAAAACTTCATGACATTATTCAGCCAATAACCGTTACAAAAGCGATTAATGGTAAATACAGGATCATCGCCGGTGAAAGAAGATTTCGCGCAGCAAAAATTGCTGGTCTTGCTGATATCCCGGTTTATATAAGAGATGTAAAAGATTCAAAAATTCTTGAATTGGCGTTGCTCGAAAATCTTCAGCGCGAAGACCTGAACGCCATTGAAATTGGGCTTAGTTATAAACAACTGATGGAAGAATTGGATTATACGCAGGACCAACTGGCAGAGCGCATGGGAAAAGAAAGAAGCACTGTAACCAATTATATCCGCCTTTTAAAATTACCACCCGATATACAGGCTGCGGTAAGAAACACCTCTATCAGCATGGGACATGCAAGAGCGTTGATTAACGTAGATGTAGTGGATAAGCAACTCTATATTTTTAATGAAATTAAAAGTAAAGAACTTTCTGTGAGGCAAACAGAAGAATTGGTGAGACGGCTATATACACCAAAAACCGCTGTTAATAATTCGGTAAAACCTAAACTACCGCCGTCATTGAAAAAAATTGAAGATAATTTAGCGTCACACTTTAGTACCAAAGTAAAAATGACTCACAGTAAAAAAGGAACCGGCAGCATCACTTTTGATTATTTTTCAATCGAAGAATTGAGTTCACTGTTAGATAAGATGCAGGTTTCGGTAGATTAATTATGGCACGTTCAGGCATTTTTATCATTTTAATTTTACTCCTTTTATTTCCGGGAACAGCCCTCTTTGCGCAGCAATACGGCGATACGCTTCATACGAACAGTCCAGATACTTTGACTGCCTTATCCGACACTTTTCATTTAAAAGAGCAACTTCAAAAAAGTGATACTCTCGTTGTTACGAGTCCAACAACCGGCTCTTCAAAAAAAGATGTACTGGCCTTAGACACCACGGTAAAATTTAACCCGAAAGTAGCAATGCTTCGGTCTGCTATTTTGCCAGGCTGGGGTCAATGGTACAATAAAAAGTATTGGAAAATCCCAATCGTTTATGGAGCACTGGGAATAAGTGCCGGCGTGTTTTTTTATAATTTAAAGACCTACCGGCTTTTGCGCGATGCAGTAATTTATCGGGCGCCAGATACCCATGCTGATAGTTTAAGGGTCGCTCCTGAATTCAGAGCCCTTTCCACGCAATTTCTCCGTATAAACAGAAATGCTTTCCGGCAAAACATTGATTATTCTGTTTTGGCTTTTCTCATTTTATGGGGATTAAATGTAGTGGACGCTAGTGTTGACGCACATTTGAAAGCTTTTGATGTATCGCCTGATATTGGTATGAAGTTGCGGCCAAACCTTTCATCATACAATGCCGGAGTTTCACTGGTTTTCTTTTTTAAAGATAAAAATTCAAAACCTTTACTGCCACTTCCTTAATTCTTAATTTTACATTCTTAATTTTTTGACAAAATGAAAATCGCTTTACTGGGATATGGAAAAATGGGACATGCAATTGAAGAGATCGCTGTGCAAAGAGGGCATGAAATTGTACTGAAAATAAATGATCTAAACCTGGAAGATCTAACCAAAGAAAACATTCAAAAAGCAGATGTGTCGATTGAATTTACCAATCCTGATAGCGCGGTAGATAATATTTTATTTTGTTTAAATGAAAACGTGGCAGTAGTATGCGGCACTACCGGCTGGCTCAATCAATTAAAAACTGTTGAAGAAAAGTGCAACGAATTAAACGGAAGTTTTTTGAATGCAAGCAATTTCAGCGTGGGCGTCAATATTTTTTTTGAATTAAATAAAAAATTAGCAACGCTTTTAAACCCTCATCCCGCTTATAATGTAAGCCTTGAAGAAATTCATCACACTCAAAAAAAAGATGCGCCAAGTGGAACAGCAATTACACTGGCTGAACAAATCATCGAAGTTTCAGATAAAAAAAATGAATGGATCAACAGTGAAAGTAACAGCGAAAATAAACTTTCAATTATCAGCAAAAGAATTGATGAAGTTGCGGGAACCCACTCTGTAAAATACACTTCTGCCATTGATGATATCGAAATTATCCATACGGCACATAACCGTAAAGGCTTTGCTGAAGGCGCGGTTTTAGCTGCTGAATTTATTGCTGATAAAAAAGGAATTTTTTCAATGAAAGATGTTTTAGGTTTTTAAGCAGAATAAGAATCACATTTATTTGTTTGTTTACTGATTTATGTCTTTAGTAAGATTTTCCCTGGTTACAAAAAAAAAGCTTCCTGAAGCCCGGAAGCTTTTTTAAATTTCAAATATTTTTTCTAAAGCTAAAAATTATAAGCAAAACGCAGGTTTACAGATCCATTAGTATTCCCGTTTTTACTATAAGCAAGGTATTTTAGAGCAATATCCAAATTTGGACTTACATAGTACCCGATACTGGGAGCGTATGCAAATGCGCCTCCACCTCCTGATTCTGTAGATATAGCATAACCAAGCTGAGCATGGCCATACATTTTGTTAGTTTCTCCGAAAAAAAATTTTGCTCCTGCAAGCAGCGGAATAATACCAACAGAACCGCCGCCTCCTTTCCATGAATAGCCTTCATATCCCGCGCTTACGGTAAGAAATGTGGTTGGAGCTACTCCAAAATCTCCCTGAAGGTCTGCACCATACGCAAGTGAATAACCACTTGAAGTTGGAATGCCAACATTAGCTGCAATGCTTATCCTGGTGGGTTTCGCATTGTCCACCTCTTGAGCTTTCACACTCATTGTTGAAAATGCAACAATTGTAATTACAAAAATTAGCTTTTTCATTTTCTTAAGTTTTAATTTAGAAATTTATTTAAATAAATTATGAACAAATCAAAAATCACTCCAGAAAAGCCTATAATCTTTCGATTTCGTCCAGCTAATCTTTAGCCTGTAGTAGATTTTCTTTTTCCAGATTTTCAATCATGTCATTGGTAAGTGCGGCGAGATCATATTTAGGTTTCCAGCCCCAGTCGTTTCTGGCTACGGAATCATCAATACTTTGCGGCCAGCTTTTAGCAATTTGTTGCCGGTAATCTGGTTCGTAAGAGATGGTAAATCCGGGAATGTGCTTTTTAATTTCAGCAGCAATTTCTTTTGGTGAAAAACTAACTCCGGCAATATTGTACGATGTGCGCACTGAAATTTTTTCAATCGGCGCTTCCATTAATTCTATGGTAGCCCTTATTGCATCTGGCATATACATCATTGGCAGGTAAGTATCTTCTTTTAAAAAGCAGTCGTAATGATTTTCTTCAATAGCCTCGTGGAAAATTTCAACCGCATAATCTGTTGTGCCGCCACCGGGTTCACTTTTATAACTTATTAAACCGGGATAACGTAAACTTCTAATATCAATTTCATACCGTTGATTAAAATAATTGCACCAAAACTCACCTGCAAATTTACTGATGCCGTAAACTGTTATTGGTTCAATCACTGTTTGCTGGGGACAATTAATTTTCGGCGAAGTGGGGCCAAAAACCGCGATGCTGCTCGGCCAATAAACTTTACGGACATTTTCATCTTTGGCAATTTCCAGCACATTTAAAAGACTGGTCATGTTCAGGCTCCACGCAAGGTTTGGATTTTTTTCTCCCGTAGCAGAAAGAATAGCCGCTAATAAATAGATCTGCGTTATATTTTGACGGATCACCTGCACGTGAAGCATTTCCTTGTTCATTACATCAAGGCTCACGTAAGGGCCGGTTCCTTTCAGCAATTCATTTTCCGCACGCAGGTCAGAAGCCACCACATTAGCGCCGCCATATAATTTACGAAGTTCTAAAGTAAGTTCCACGCCAATTTGCCCGCAGGCGCCGATCACTAAAATCTTTTCTTTGATCATATCATTTGTTTAAGACACAAAATAAATTCCTAAAAAGCACTGCGCAAAATTGCAGTAAACAAATAAATAATAAAGATTTTTATTTTTCTCTTTTCCGGCAATTAACTGAGGATCTTTCCGTCCTTCATATGAAGGAGACGATCGCTAAGCTGCGCCAGTTCTTCGTTATGAGTAACAATTAAGAAAGTTTGCTGAAAACGGTTTCGGAGATCGATAAATAAATTATGTAATTCTTTTGCATTAGCTGAATCCAGGTTTCCTGTTGGCTCATCGGCCATAACTACAGAAGGATTATTGATCAGCGCCCTTGCAACAGCCACACGCTGTTGTTCTCCACCGGAAAGCTCACCTGGCTTGTGTTCACCACGATCTTTGAGATTCAATAATTCCAGTAATTCCAGTGCTCTTTTTTCAACCTCTCTATTTTTTTTGCCTGCAATCCATGCAGGAATGCAAATATTTTCTATTGCAGAAAATTCAGGAAGCAAATGATGAAACTGAAATACAAAGCCGATATGTTCATTCCTGAAAGCAGCCAGTTTTTTACCTTTTAATTCGCTGACATTCACATTGTCAATCATCATTTCCCCTTTATCAGCCTGATCGAGCGTACCTAAAATATGTAATAAAGTGCTTTTTCCGGCGCCGGAAGAGCCGGCAATGCTGACAATCTCTCCTTTGGAAATTTCAATGTCTACCCCCTTTAAAACCTGTAAAGAGCCGTAATTTTTATGAATATCAGTTGCTTTTAACATGATTAAATGTAAGGGTAAAATTGAAATTGAAAAATTAAAAAAAATTAATTAAAATAAATACAATATAATGACGCAAAAATCCGTAATCTACCCACAAATTGTTTGTTTAAAAACAATATTTGGTTTTCTAAATATAACTTTTACATTTGCGAAAAATTAGAAAGCTGATTTTTAGTTTTTATAACGAAAAATAAAAGATAAAATAATATGTTTTGGACATTAGAACTTGCCTCTCACCTTGAAGAAGCTCCGTGGCCTGCAACCAAAGATGAATTGATTGATTATGCGATTCGCAGTGGCGCTCCGCTGGAAGTAGTTGAGAATTTACAGGAACTTGAAGACGAAGGTGGTGATATATATGAAAGCCTGGAAGATATCTGGCCTGATTATCCAAGCCAGGAAGATTTCTTTTTTAACGAAGATGAATATTAAGAAATAGTTTAGATAGTTGGAATAGTTAAGATGGTTTAGATTACAATTGAGACCACCATTATAGAATTATAAAAAAGCCGCTCCCGAATAGAGCGGCTTTTTTATAACACGAATAAGATTGATTTACTTCTCCATTTGCTCTATCACAGCATGGGTAACTCCTGTTGATGAAAAACCTCCATCGTGGAAAAGATTTTGCATGGTAACATATTTTGTAAAATCACTGAAAAGCGTCACAATATAATTAGCACAATCTTCTCCGGAAGCATTCCCCAAAGGGCTCATTTTTTCAGCATAATTAATAAAGCCATCAAAACCCTTAACACCACTTCCTGCAGTTGTTCTCGTAGGTGATTGAGATATAGTATTTACCCTTACTTTATTTTTTAATGCATAATGGTAGCCAAAACTTCTTGCAATACTTTCCAACAAAGCTTTGGCATCTGCCATTTCACTATAATCAGGAAACACACGCTGGGCAGCTATATACGTAAGCGCAATCACGCTTCCCCATTCTTTTAATGCATCAAGTTGATAACAAGTTGCGAGTAACCGGTGCAAACTTGTTGCAGATATATCCATCGTTTTTTGATTAAAGCCATAATCTATTTCGGTATATGGTTTTCCTTTCCTCATATTCATACTCATGCCAACTGAATGCAAAACAAAATCGAAGCTTCCACCAAAATGTTCCTTTGCCTTTGTAATTAAATTCAACATGTCTTCGTTACTGGTAACATCACATGGAATAATGGGTGCATTTATTTTTTCAGCAAGTTTGTTGATCTCGCCCATCCGCATAGCTATCGGCGCATTCGTAAGGATGATCTCTGCACCTTCTTCATGGCATTGTAATGCTGTTTTCCACGCAATAGATTTTTCATCAAGCGCTCCGAAAATAATTCCCTTTTTCCCTTTCAATAAATTATACGACATAGATTTTCATTTTTTTTACAAATTAAGAATTCTTCTTTTATTGTTCTATTGTTAAATTGTTTTATTGGTAAGTAAACGAATAAATAATCCAAATTTCTATTTAGGTTTTACATCATTTACGCATTAATCTAGTTCGCCATCATTTCACGGGCATTCTCAAATGCAGCAGCAGTAGGCTTTTTACCGCTTAACATGGTTGCGATGGCCGTTATTCTTTCATCCGGGTTTAATATTTTTATCGCCGTGATAATTTTATCATCTTTAATTTCTTTATAAACAAAAAAATGAGTGTTGGCTTTTGCCGCAATCTGCGGTTGATGTGTAATGGAAATCACCTGGTGA
>JBBQWJ010000056.1:0-15875 GCA_038210685.1 Chitinophagales bacterium
ACGGTGGTTTTACATGTATCGCCCGAAGCTGCTGCCGGCGGCAATTTTTCGGTTATTCAAACGGGGGATATCATCACATTGGATGTGCCTAACCGCTCTTTAAATATTGATCTCACTGATGAAATTTTAAATGAAAGAAAGGCACAAAACAACAAGGAAGAAAACTCGAAAAAAAGAGGATATGTTGGTTTATACATAGATCATGTTCAACAAGCTCACCTGGGTGCCGACATGGATTTTTTAAGAGGCGGATCAGGTAGTATTGTAACAAGAGATTCGCATTGATTCATTAAAATTTAATAACTAAAAATTCACTTAAATATAATTATGACTTTCAAAAATAAAGTTGCCATAGTAACCGGGGCAGGCCAGGGAATTGGTTTGCAGATATGCACTAGTCTTGCAAATGAAGGAGCCAATGTTATTTTAAACGATTTAGATCCAAAGCTCGCAAATGAAGCGGCTGACAGCATCCGGGGAAAAGCTAAAGGAAATTGCATCGCTGTTCCCGGAGATTCAAGCGATATTAGCGTCATTAAAAAACTAGTAAGCACTGCCGTTGATGAATTTGGTCAACTGAACATCGTGATTGCGAATGCTGGAATTACTTTATATGGGGATTTCTTTACTTATAAGCCTGAATCTTTTTACCGCGTGTTGCAGGTAAATCTTGGCGGGACTTTCTTTTTGGCGCAGGAAGCAGCCAATCAAATGAAGCAACAGAAATCCGGCGGTTCTCTTTTATTCATGTCTTCAGTTACCGGCCACCAGGCGCATAAAAATCTGGCAGTATATGGCATGAGCAAAGCAGCCCTGGAAATGCTAGCAAAAAGCCTGGTGATTGAGCTTTCCCAATTTAAAATAAATGTAAACACGATTGCGCCGGGTGCAACGATAACAAAAAGAACATTAAGCGAAGACGCCAATTATGAATCAACATGGTCGAGGATTACACCGATGGGCCGCCCTGCTTCTGTTGAAGATATTGCCAACGCGGCTTTATTTCTTGTTTCTGAAAAAAGCAGGCACATTACAGGACAAAGTTTAATTGTTGACGGAGGCTGGACATCTATAAGCCCATCACCTTATGAGGGTAAGTAAAAACTTGTTCGTAAATTAAATTAATTTTTTGTGTAGTCTAATGATGCAGTTACAGGAAAATTTGTCGCAGTCAATGTGCCAACTTCTGCTGCTATAAATATTCCGGCTGAAAGTTCCTAAGTAATCGTAATTTTTTCTTCAAAAAGAAAAGGTGTCTTATTGAGGAAATAAAATGCGGATAAATAGAATTTTTGTTTATTATCGTCACAATTATAAGAAAGTAAATTTACCAATTTCCAAATTATAGCCAAACGAATGCGTTAGTATCCAAGACATCGCGGGCGACTATTCATCAGTTACATTTATAAGATATAACTCATTATCTAATAATTTTTATTTGATGGCTTTCCAAATTATTTACCTTATCTATTATTTGTACTAAATAAATGCCCGGTAATAAATTTGAAATATTAATATTATCTCTTGTAACATTACTAAATACTTGTTGCAATCTTAAAGTCCCTCGCTAGTCAAAAATATTTACTTTAGAAATAATAGCATCTGTATTAGGAGAGGTAGCAGGTATAATTGGAGCAACAGAAACAGTTGATGTAGCAGGATTAGGAGAAACAGCAAAATGCGGACATTGGTTAAAGATTGTTATTCCATTTTTCGGTGAAGTTTCACCGCAGGCGTCTTTGAAAGTTACAGATACCTGAATATCTTACTCGAATAACAGATCTGTCGGTTATTTGGCCATTCTCTCTTCCTGAATAAGCAACATATATTCTTCTTCGAAATGAACCATTAGATTTTTCAACTGACATAGAAGGAAAACTATTCACCCATATATTACCAAATTCTGCTTGCCCACCATTGGAATTTCTAATACCTGTATAAGTAAACCCAATTGTGCTAGCAGTAAAATTTTGTCCTCCATCTAAAGATCTAACAAATCCTAAACCTTGCTCGGGCAAATTCCCATTTGTGTAATCTGCCCAGCATACATAAACCTCTCCATTAATTCCTGTTTGTACATTAGTTCCTTGTCCCCATCCCGTCTTAAGAGTAATTGGAGCAGAAATGTTGCCCCCTGATTTGTAGAACGGTTGAATTGAACAATTGTATTAATTGTTCCAATGTTAGTGGACCAAGCACTGTATAAATTATTTGAGAATGGGCTAGTGCTTTATTCCTCTGCAGCAATCATCTCTTTGCCCAAAGGAATGTTACCCGTTGCTCTCATAAGGCCATTCCATGTGCTACCGTTATTGGATGATGTTTGAATTGAATAGCCCATAGGATCGCCATTAAAATCGCCTGGATTAAGAGTCAGCTGCTCTACCAACTGAGCTACAGAGTCTTACTATAAAAAAAATGATACCGATTATGTATCAACTTTGTGGTTACCCGACCTGGATTCGAACCAAGACAAACAGAATCAGAATCTGTTGTACTACCGTTATACTATCGGGCAATTAAAAAAGCAAATGTAAGATTTAATGAGATTATTTTTTCAATAAGAGTCTTTAAAATTTCTCGTTTACGGGTAGTGCAAAAATACTTTACAAAATTATTTTTTAACTGTTACATCGAAGTATCACATCCAGAAAATATTTGTTGGTATCAAAAAAATGTTCCATTACTTTAAAGCCGCACTCCTGCGCAATTGTATCAATTTCATTTGATGAATATTTTTGAGAAATTTCCATGAAAACCGGTTCGTTTTTTTCAAAAGTAATCGTTGAATTATCAATGGCTACCGATTGCTCTTTTGTGGAAATGAGAAAACTTTTACATGCTCCTGTTGATGGATCATACATTGCATAATGTTCGAAATTTTCTATCACAAAATTTCCACTAAGTTCATTATTAATCCTGCTTAATAAATTCAAATTAAATTCTTTGGTATATCCCGCTTCATCGTCATAAGCTGCCAGTATTTTTTTTGGATTTTTCTTCAAATCAAAACCGATCAATACCATATCTCCGGGTGAGAGCAAACTCCTTAATTTTTGCAGAAACTTAGGCATTTCATTGAATTTAAAATTGCCAATATTGGCGCCAAGAAACAAAACCAGTTTTTTGTTGGAAGAGATTTCATGAGCAGCAGTAACCATTTCGAAATATTCCCCGGCGAAGCCATGTATAATGAGGCCCGGAATTTGCCTATGCAAACTTGTATTTAAATGATCAATAATGTTTTTTGAAATATCGATAGGGATGTAATTGGCGATCTGTTTTCTATCGGCTAATTCTTTTAATAAATGCACCGATTTGATTGCATCTCCTGGCCCGAATTCTATCACATCGACCTGGTCCTGGTGATCTAAAACTGTATCAGCAATTTGCGATTGTTGTACCGAAAATATTTCCATTTCAGCATTGGTAAGATAATATTCATCACTGTCCATTATCTTCTGAAAAAGCTCATCACCTTTCTTATCGTAAAAATATTTCGAGTCCAAATACTTCGGTGAAGCTTGTAAGCCTTTCAGCACATTGTTTAAAAAATTATTCATGTTTTATTTATTGGGCAAGACGGATGCCGGTGTATTGCCAGCGTAGATTGGGTTGAAAAAAATTGCGATAAGTTTTGCGGCTATGACCTGGCGAAGTAACATCAGAAGCACCACGAAGTATTTTTTGATTCACCATAAATTTTCCGTTGTATTCTCCAATGGCTCCGGGGGCTTTTGAAAAACCGGGATATGGTAAATAAGCGCTTTCTGTCCATTCCCAACGGCGGCCCCAATTGAATTTCTCTGAAGCAGCTTCCCACTCAAACTCAGTAGGAAGACGCAGTCCCTTCCATGATGCATAAGCGGCAGCTTCATAAAAACTGATGTGGCAAACCGGTTCCTCCATCTCCAGTAATTGCAAACCTTGTAGCGTATAATTATGCCATTTTCCGTCGATCAAATACCAATACATTGGCATTTCAACATGATTTTCTTTTACCCATGCCCATCCGTCAGAGTGCCAGAAATTAAAATTTTTATATCCACCTGCAATTACGAATTCTAAATATTCTTTATTGTTAACCAGATTTTTCGCAATGCTGAAATCATCCAAAAAAACACGGTGCTTTTTTAATTCATTATCAAAACAAAAGCCTTCTCCTTCAAAACCAATTTCATAAATGCCTTCATTCATTTTTACAAAATCGTCGGAAGCGAAATCAGAATCTTTATTTTTTGCCTGCCTGCCGGTAGGCAAGGTTGGTTTACTGTCAGCCAGATTTTCATATGGAGGAAAAAGAGGATTATTTCCCAGGATAAATTTGATATCTGTCATTAAAAGTTCCTGGTGCTGCTGTTCGTGATTGAACCCAAGCACCACTACTTCTTCTATTTCTTTTGAAATTGACTGTTGCAGAAATTGATGCATTGCCTTGTCAACATGCTTGCGGTATTTGTAAATTTCTTCAACAGTAGGCCGGCTTAAGTTTCCACGATCGGTGCGGATGACACGCGCGCCAGCAGTTTCATAATAACTGTTGAAAACATAGTTGTATTGTGAATCAAATTCTTTATAATCTTTCATGTTCGGTTTCAAAACAAAAGTTTCAAAAAACCACGTTACGTGCCCAATGTGCCACTTAGGCGGACTCACATCTACAACTGGTTGCACCACGTAATCCTCTGTCTGCAAGGGTTTGCAGATGTCTTCTGTATACTGCCGTATGGCTTTGTATCTTCCTGCTAAATCCATTTTTAATTTTTACTAAGATAATTTTTTAAGTCGGAAATGGTTTCAATATTTAATTGCCTCGCTTCTTCTTTACGCATCATTAAAGCATACGTATTATTAAAGCCGATTGGTTTTAACCATTTTAAATTGTATTGGTTGTGAAACTGCTGTCTTACGTAATCATAAATTTTTTCTTTATCTCCATTAAAACGAGCAACAATTGAATCGGGTGTTTGCAAAATTACTAAAAGACCGGTACCTGTATATTCCGGGTACATATCGATTTGGTTATTTCTAAGTGCATCGAAACATATTTTAGTCCCTCCCAAACCGGTTTCTGTTGTCACCTGCAAATGCGTATTACCTTTTATCAACATCGAATACATTTCTGCAAGGATATACTGTTCCCCAAAAATTTTTGAACCTATCCTGATCACCCCGTCATTTTCCTTTAAAGGATTTTTGTACAAACTTTGTTCCATTAAAAAATCCTTTGCCACTTTAGCAGGCGATTGTTTTAGATAATCAACCCGGTAGTTCAATTCAGTCATAACAGAATCACTGATTCTTCCTGCAAGTTGGTTCAATGCATCTTCTAATCCGGGATATTTTTTTAGTACTTCTTCGCGCACCACCGGTGCTGCATAATAAGGTGGAAAAAGATGTTTGTCATCGGTAAGTATCTGCAGCTTGAAAGCTTTCAAGCGTCCGTCTGTGCTGTATCCGTCAATCACATCCAGTTTTTTTTCAAACGCCGCTTTGTACATTATCGCGTCACTTATCACAACCGTTCTTATATTGAGTTTGTAAACTTTTTTCAATCCGGGGTAGCCATCATTTCTTCCCATAAATTCAGGCGTAAAGCCCGCGAGCATTTTACTCCTGTAAATCTCCGGAAGAAGGTAAAATGATGAAAGAAATACGAGGCAAACAGGTAGTAACAAAAGTGCAGTGCGTACTTTTTTCAAATTTATTTTTTGGAGACGTGATAAAATAAAATCAAAAGATATCGCAAGCAAAGCCGCTGGAATAGCTCCGGCTAAAATCATATTTGTGTTGTTTAATGCAATGCCACCAAAAATAAATTCACCCAAACCTCCTGCACCGATGTAAGATGCAAGTGTTGCTACGCCTACATTTATTACAGTTGCAGTTCTTATACCAGCGAGTATAACGGGCATGGATAGGGGCAGTTCTACTTTGGTAAGAATTTGATTATTGGTCATGCCCATTCCCTTCGCAGATTCTATCACACTATTATTAACATTGATTATTCCCGTGTATGTATTTCTTACTATAGGTAATAGCGCATAAAGAAATAATGCAATAATTGCAGGGATCGCGCCGATTCCCAAAAGGGGAATCATAAATCCAAGTAAAGCAATGCTGGGAATGGTTTGTAAAATGCCCGTGAAACCTAAGATTGGTGCTGCCAGTTTTCTCTTTCGCGCGATCAATATTCCTAACGGTAGACCGATAATTACCGCAATAAGTAATGATATAAAAGTAAGCCCAATGTGTTGCAGCAACTGGTCCAAAATTTTTCCGGACTGGTTTTGCATAAAATCAAAAAGGCCGGGGGCGTCATTCATGGTCGTGTTGCTTTAGCGCCTCAAGGCCGGTGAATAGAGAGTTGTAACCGAAATTTTTAATTCCTCCAGATGCGGTATCTTTCACCTGCAACAGATTTTTATTTTTCAATTGTAGAAATTCAATCGCTTCCCAAAGCGATTTATTTTCATCAATCAAAGGTGCATTGGTTTGTTCATTACCATTTTCAAGATAATTAAAAATGTCTTTTAAAAAAACAGAATGTAATTCGAGTTGCATTTTTTGAGCAGAAAAGAAATCAGCAACAAATTGATTTTTTGGTTGAAAAAGAAGTTCAATAGATTTTCCTTGTTGCACTATCTTTCCTTTATCCATTAGTAAAATCCTATCGCCCAGTTCAAACGCTTCTCTTATATCGTGCGTTACCAAAACGATCGTTTTATTTTTCAACACCTCAAGCCTGGAAAATTCTTTTGTGATATTATTCCGCGTAATAGCATCAAGTGCGCCAAAAGGTTCATCCATAAGCAATACCGGCGGATCGGCTGCCAGCGCTCTTGCAAGGCCTACTCTCTGTTGCTGGCCGCCGCTTAATTGTTGAGGATAAAGCGAAAGAATATTTTGTGGCAAATGAAGCTGCTCCAGCAATCCTGAAATTCGATTGGTGATTTTTTCTTCAGGCCACTTTAAAAGACCCGGAACGATCGCGATATTTTCTGCAATGGTATAATGAGGAAAAAGCCCGTTGTGTTGCAGCACATAGCCAATATTTCTTCTCAATTGTTCCGGCGCTATTTCATGAATGTTCCTTCCCGCAACTTTAATTTTTCCGGAAGTGACTTCCGTCAGCCGGTTGATCATCCTTAATGTTGTGGTTTTACCGCAACCGCTCGTGCCCAGTAAAACAATATTTTCGCCTTCTTTTACTTCAAATGAAACACCATCAACCGCAGTTGTATTTCCAAATTTTTTTACAACATCTGTGAGCGTTATCATTCAATTTTTTTTATTGAGTTGTGAGGTATTTTGGAAAACAATTTTGAATATTATATGTAAATGTACACTTCAGCTATATATCCGGTTTAATTAAAAACCTTTTCAAAAAATGAATTTACAAAAAAAATTGAGCAAGGTTTTTGAGTAAGAATATTAATTGAGTGAATCAATGTGAAGCGATTTAATAAAAAACAGTGGATATTTTATAGTGAACACACTTTTAATGACCTTTTTTATTTTGCTGATTAATAATTATCAATTATGATTCTCATTCGAAATCAATATTGAAAAAATTAGTATTTAACTTTGTCGTCCTGTTGCATTTTTCGCCGATACCATTTTAAAAATTAAAATATTACTTCCATGAAAAAGAATTTTCTCTTTTCGTTTTTACTTGCTGTCGCAGTGGTGATTAGCATTGTTTCATTTAAAAATATTTCTCCGCAGCAAAAGTTACCTGTGCCTGATGCAGATAACGCAGGACTGACGTTGCCTTCAGGATTTAGTGCCATGATCGTTGCTGATAATATAGGAGAAGCAAGGCATCTTGCCGTAACCAAAGAAGGCAATATTTATGTAAAGTTGGGTGGTGTAAAAAACGGGAATGGCATTCTCTATTTGCAGGATGAGAATAACGATGGAAAAATGGAAAAGAAAACCGGTTTTGCTGATTATGGAGGAACCGGGATGGCGTTGAAAAATGGCTTTTTATATGCTTCTTCCAACACAGATGTATATCGCTATAAATTAAATGATAAAGATGAGGTGGAACAAGCGAATCAGCCTGAAAAAATTATTTCTGGTTTATTAGATCATGGAGAACACAATTCAAAATCGGTAACATTGGATAACGATGGAAATATTTATGTGAATGTGGGCGCTTATTCCAACTCCTGCCAGGAACAGGACAGGGTGCCAGGTTCAATGGGAATTCCCGGTTGCCCGATCCTGGATTCTGCTGGTGGCATTTGGCAATTTAAATCTGATAAAGAAGATCAACATTATGGTGACGGCGTGCATTATGCCACTGGCTTGCGTAACGTAGTAGGCCTTGATTGGAATCAACAAACCAATGCGCTTTTTGTAATGCAACATGGTCGCGACCAGCTTCATGATCTTTTCCCAAAATATTACTCTACCAAACAATCAGCCGTGCTTCCGGCAGAATGTATGTATGAAATTCACAAAGGCGACAATGCCGGCTGGCCTTATATTTATTATGATCAAATTCAGCAAAAACAAATCCTGATGCCCGAATATGGCGGTGATGGTAAAAAATCTGCTGATAAAAAATACCTCGATCCGGTAGAAGCTTTTCCGGGCCACCTGGCGCCTGATGGTTTGTTATTCTACACAGGCAATCAATTTCCTGAAAAATATAAGTACGGAGCTTTCATTGCTTTTCATGGTTCATGGAACCGTAGCCCTGAACCACAAGCCGGATATTTTGTCGTATTTGTTCCTTTTAAAGATGGAAAGCCTTCGGGCAAATGGGAAGTTTTTGCTGATGGCTTTGCAGGCGAAAAGCAACTGTCTCCCGGAAGCGCCAAGCATCGCCCCTGTGGGTTAGCACAAGGGCCGGACGGATCTTTATATGTCTCTGACGATTCAAAAGGAACCATTTACAGAATCATGTATAAAAAATAAGCTGGATGAATAAAATAATTATTCTTGGGTTTTTATTAATGCCTTTTTCTTTGCTTTTAAAAAACCAAGGGGATAATGAAATTCCCATAACTCATTCCCAATCATTAAAAGATGGTGAAGCAGTTTACAATAAATATTGTATCTCGTGCCACCAGGCAGATGGAGGCGGCGTTCCCCACATGGCCCCTCCGCTGATACAAACCAAATATGTTTTGGGTGATAAAGAAGATATGATAAAAATTGTGTTGAACGGATTGAAAGGAGTAGAGATAAATGAGCAAACTTATAACAATCCTATGCCTCCGTTAGGCTCAGTTTTAAAAGACAAGGAAATCGCGGATGTATTATCTTTTGTGAGAAATAGTTTTGGTAATAAAGCTTCTTTGGTTACTGTTTCAGATGTAAAAGAAGTTAAAATCAAGCAGGGAAAGCAGTAAAGGAACGGATGAGTTATCTTATTCACAGTAAACGAACATTTAAGAATAATTACGCTTTGGCAATAGCGGGCATAGTATTTGAACTCTATTCCAAGTTGCTGATAATAAATCAGTTCAACACTTAAAAGTTTTCTAATGAAACAAATAATCGTTTTTCTAATGTTCACTGTATGTATTACAGCATTATCTTGCACAGACAAAACCCAGGAATCTAAAAAGGAAGTTATTGAAAAGCCCGCCACCACATCTGTAAAGGTTGAATCTAATAAACCCGTCTCAGTGAATGTGGATAGCAAAGGCGTAGAGGTTAAAACCAAAAAAGCAAATGTGAGTATTAAGAAATAACATCGTTTATTTCTTCAATTCAAATTTTTCAATTCCGGATAAGCATATTTCCCCAGGAAATTAATTAGAATAAAATCCCAAATCTATTTATACTATTTTGTACAAACAGCAAAAGCAAGTATCTTTGCTACGTAATTTAAAAATCAATAGTTTAAATAAATAAGGGTAGAATGAAAGAAGAAATGGATGTTTTGGAGCAGACCGTAGCGAGTGATTATAAATATGGATTTGTTACCGAAATTGATACAGATGTGGTTGCAAAAGGCCTGAGTGAAGAAACGATCCGGCTCATTTCAACAAAAAAAAATGAGCCCGAATGGATGCTTAACTGGCGGCTTAAAGCCTACGCTCACTGGTTGAAAATGGAAGAACCCAAATGGCCCAACGTTCATTATCCTCCAATCAATTACCAGGATATTATTTATTATGCTGCGCCAAAGAAAAAGCCCACGTTAAACGGGCTTGATGAAGTGGATCCTGAGTTGCTGAAGACTTTTGAAAAACTGGGTATTTCTATCAACGAACAAAAAAGATTAACCGGCGTTGCCGTGGATGTAGTGATGGACAGTGTTTCGGTGGCTACTTCGTTTAAAAAGCAACTGTCTGAAGTAGGAATTATCTTTTGCTCCATGAGTGAAGCCATCCAAAACCACCCCGATTTGGTGAAAAAACACATTGGCTCAGTGGTGCCGATGACCGATAATTATTTTGCGGCTTTAAACTCGGCAGTATTTACCGATGGTTCTTTCTGTTATATTCCAAAAGGCGTTCGTTGCCCCATGGAATTGTCAACTTATTTCCGCATCAACACAGAAAATTCAGGTCAATTTGAGCGCACGCTAATTGTGGCTGAAGATGAATCTTATGTAAGTTACCTCGAAGGTTGTACTGCGCCTCGCCGGGATGAAAATCAATTGCATGCCGCTGTGGTAGAATTGGTTGCAATGCGCAAAGCAGAAATAAAATATTCAACTGTTCAAAACTGGTATCCTGGCGACGATAAAGGCAAGGGAGGTATTTATAATTTCGTTACCAAGCGTGGAATTTGTAATGGCGAATATTCAAAAATTTCATGGTCACAGGTGGAAACCGGTTCTGCAATTACCTGGAAATATCCAAGTGTTATTTTGAAAGGCGATAACTCTATCGGTGAATTTTATTCTGTAGCTCTTACTAATCATTTTCAGCAGGCTGATACGGGAACAAAAATGATTCACATAGGGAAAAATACAAGGAGCAGAATTGTTTCAAAAGGGATTTCTGCCGGCAAAAGTCAGAACAGTTACCGTGGGTTGGTTCGTGCCGGAAAGAACGCACTCAATGCAAGAAATTATTCTCAATGCGATTCATTATTGCTGGGTGACAAATGCGGCGCTCACACATTTCCTTACATCGAATCAAAAAATAATACAGCCATTATTGAGCACGAGGCTACCACTTCAAAAATTGGTGAAGACCAGCTTTTTTATTGCCGCCAGCGTGGTATTGATACCGAAGCTGCCGTGGCATTGATTGTTACCGGTTTTGCCAAAGAAGTGATGAACCAGTTGCCAATGGAATTTGCAGTGGAAGCTCAAAAATTATTAGCCATCAGTCTGGAAGGAAGTGTGGGGTAATTGTGAATTATGAGTTTTTGAATTATGAATTGAAAATCAGGAATTAGAGCGCATCCTTCTCCCTTGGGAGGAGGGTTGGGATGAGGCTCGACAAAAAATATTTATTAAATTTTATCAATGAATCAAATGTTATCAATAAAAAATTTGCATGCATCCGTAGAAGGAACAGAAATTTTAAAAGGAATTAATCTTGAAATAAAGGCGGGTGAAGTGCACGCTATCATGGGCCCGAATGGTTCTGGAAAAAGCACGCTGGCTTCTGTTTTAGCGGGAAGGGACGAATATGAATTAACCGAAGGTTCTGTAGAATTTTTGGGGAAAGATATGCTGGAGCTATCACCTGAAGACCGTGCGCGTGAAGGGCTGTTTCTCGCCTTCCAATACCCGGTGGAAATTCCTGGTGTGAGCACCGTTAATTTCGTCAAAACCGCATTGAATGAAAAAAGAAAATACCATGGCGAAGAACCATTGGACGCTGTATCATTCATGAAGCTAATGAAAGAAAAAATGAACCTGGTTGAGATTGATAAATCATTGTTGACCCGTTCTATCAATGAAGGATTTTCTGGCGGAGAAAAAAAGAAAAATGAAATTTTTCAAATGGCGATGCTTGATCCCAGGCTTACCATTTTGGATGAAACTGATTCGGGGCTTGATATTGATGCACTTCGTATAGTGGCAAGTGGTGTTAATAAATTGCGTGATGAAAACCGCGCGATCATTGTGATTACTCACTACCAGCGGTTGCTCGATTATTTGCAACCTGATTTTGTGCATGTATTGTTGAATGGTAAGATCGTAAAAAATGGCACCAAAGAACTTGCGCTTGAACTGGAAGAAAAAGGATACGATTTTTTAAAAGAAGAATTTAGTACATCAACTATTAGTTGATCAATTGAAATTAAAATGGAACAAATTAAATTAGAATATTTCGGCGAAAAGTTTAACCGTTTGCAGTCTTTGGACCCTGATGGTTTTTTGAGCAAAGTGAGAAAAGAAGGGTTTGATACTTTCAATGACAGAGGTCTTCCTACTCATAAGAATGAAGAATGGAAATACAGTGGCTCGGGCGTAAGTAATTTATTTAAAAATGAATATCAGCTTACGGAAGATTCAAGGCAATTGCAGGTTACGAAGGATGATATTGATGAAATGCGGTTACCGGGATTTGAAAATGCCAATGAATTGGTGTTTGTAAACGGAAAATTTGTTGCAGAACTTTCTTCCATTCGCAGTTCCGAAGAGCAACTCGTTATTATGCCGTTAGAAGAAGCTGAAAATAATAGTTATAACGAGATCGTAAAAGAACACCTGGGTAAAAGCAACCTCTTTATTAATGATGGTATTCATGCGCTCAACACTTCTTTTATTTATGGCGGCGTTTTTATTTTTGTAAAAAGAAAACAGGAAGTACTTCACCCGGTTTATTTATATCACATTTCTGATGCAAGAGACAATCATATATTGGCACAGCCACGCAGCCTTGTATATCTTGATGAACGTTCAAAAGTGCAGATCGTAGAAAGTTATAAGACCATCGGTTCGATGGATAGTTTTACCAATGAGGTGGCCGAAGTGGTAGTAAATACAGATGCGATTTTAGAATATTATAAAATTCAGAATGATAAAATATCGGCTAGCCAGGTAGCGAGTACTCATATACGCCAAATAGGAAAAAGTTTTGTGCACACGCTTGTTCTTTCTTTAAACGGAGGAACGATAAGGAACAATACGAATATCATCATGGAGGCTGCTGGCAACGAAGCACACATGTATGGTTTATATTTATTGAAAGGCAAAACTCATGTAGATAATCATACACTGGTTGACAATAAAATGCCAAACTGTTTCAGCAATGAATTGTACAAAGGTGTTATTGACGGAAGCGCGACAGGAGTATTTAGTGGCAAAATTTTTGTAAGGCCTGATGCACAAAAAACGAATGCGTATCAAAGCAATAATAATATTTTATTGAGCGATAATGCCAGCGTCAATAGCAAGCCTCAATTAGAAATTTATGCAGATGATGTGAAGTGCTCGCATGGTTGTACTGTCGGAAGATTAGATGAAGAAGCTTTGTTTTATTTAAGAGCCCGTGGTATTTCAAAAGAACATGCACAGGCAATGTTGTTGCAGGCTTTTGCCTCCAACATTGTTGAACAAATTAAAATTGAGCCTTTGCGTGAATATGCTGGAGAGTTAATCAGCGCAAGACTTTCAGAAGTAAATATGGAGGAGTAAAACATGGAAACAACCACTACAATAAAACCAACATTTGATGTAAACGAGATCAGGAAATCTTTTCCTATTCTTGAACGTGAAGTAAATAATCAATTGCTGGTTTATCTTGATAATGCTGCCACTTCTCAAAAGCCACAGGCCGTAATTGATGCGTTGAATTATTATTATTCAAATTACAACGCCAATATTCATCGCGGTATTCACACACTTGCTGAAGAAGCAACATCCGCCTATGAAGCGACACGCAAGACAGTAAAAGAATTTGTTAATGCATCTTCTTCTGATGAGATTATTTTTACAAGAGGCACAACAGAAGGTATCAATTTAGTGGCGTATACATGGGGAAGAAAAAATATTAGTGAGGGAGATGAGATTATTATTTCTGAAATGGAACATCATTCCAATATTGTTCCATGGCAGATTCTTTGTGAAGAAAAGAAAGCGGTTTTAAAAATTATCCCGATAAATGATGATGGCGAACTTTTGATGGATGAATATAAAAAATTGCTTTCTGCAAAAACAAAACTGGTTTCCATTGTCCATGTTTCTAATTCTTTGGGAACGGTAAACCCGGTAAAAGAAATTATTGAGGAAGCGCATAAAGTTGGTGCTTTAGTTTTCGTGGATGGCGCGCAATCAACTGTTCACCTTGATATTGATGTACAGAAAATGGATTGCGATTTTTTTGCGTTCTCAGGGCATAAAGTATACGGCCCGACAGGAGTGGGTGTTTTGTATGGCAAGAAAAAAATATTGGAAGAAATGCCTGTGTTTATGGGAGGTGGAGAAATGATAAAAGAAGTGACTTTTGAAAAAACAACTTTTAGTGATCTTCCTTATAAATACGAAGCCGGCACGCCTAATATCGCCGATACTATCGCTTTAAAAGTGGCGTTGGATTTCGTGACAGAAACAAAAAAAGATATTATCCGCAATCATGAAAATGATTTGCTGAAATACGCAACCGAACAATTAAGTGCGATTGAAGGTTTGCGGATTATTGGTACCGCAAAAAATAAAGTGAGTCTCGTTTCTTTTGTTATAAAAAATACACACCCACAGGATATTGGCGTGTTGCTCGATAACCAGGGAATTGCGGTAAGAACCGGCCATCACTGCACCCAACCGGTAATGGCTCGTTTTGGAGTTCCGGGAACGGTACGTGCGTCATTTGCCATGTATAATTCAAAAGAAGAAGTGGACATTTTGGTTAAAGGGATAAATAAGGTGATTAAAATGCTAACGTAATGAATGAAAACAAAACAATTAAAGAAAGAGAAGAAGAGATAACAGAAGAATTTTCTTTGTTTGAGACCTGGGAAGAAAAATATGAATACATCATTGATCTTGGCAAAAAGCTGGAACCTTTAGACGATAAATATAAAATTCCGGAGAATATTATCAAAGGCTGCCAGTCTACAGTGTGGCTTACATCTGAGTTTAAAGAGGGTAAAATTTATTATAAAGCAGAAAGTGACTCGATCATTGTGAAAGGATTGATCAGTATGTTAATTAAAGTTTTATCAGGAAACACGCCCGATGAAATATTGAATGCTAAACTTGATTTTCTAAAAGACATAGGAATGATGTCGCATTTGGCTCAAACGCGTTCCAATGGTTTGCTGTCGATGATCAAACAAATTAAAAATTATGCACTGGCTTATAAATCAGTAAGTGCCGCTCAATAAAAGAGTAATAAAATGGAAGCTGAAGAATTAAAAGAAAAAGTGATTGCAGCATTGCATGAAATTTATGATCCTGAAATTCCTGTTGATATTTATGAACTGGGTTTGATATATGAAGTGGATATTTTGCCCATCAACAATGTTCAGGTCGTAATGACGCTTACTGCGCCGAGTTGTCCTTCCGCACAGGAAATTCCGGTAGAGGTAGAAGATAAAATAAGAACGATAGAAGGAGTGAATGACGTTCATGTTTCTGTAGTGTGGGATCCGCCATGGGACAGAAGTATGATGAGTGAAGTAGCGATGTTGGAACTGGGATTTATGTAGAGGAGTTGTAAGTAGTAAGTTATAAGTAATAAGTTATAAGTGTTAACGGTTATGGATAAACGAAGAATTGAAAAAGAATTAGTGTAATTCGAAATAATTAGTGTTTTACTAAAAAAATCATCATGAAAATCACATCACAGGAAGAATACGGTTTGCGGATATTACTGCGTATTGCAAGATGCCATGACGATGAAAGCATGAGCATCCAAGCTTTGAGCATAGCTGAAGGTTTGTCCGCTGCTTATGTTGCCAAACTTACAAGAATCCTTCGCCAGGCGGCTTTTATCAACAGTACG
>JBBQWJ010000057.1:0-15842 GCA_038210685.1 Chitinophagales bacterium
TAAGAAAAATTTAAAAGGCAATGTAGCTGAATTGGGCGTTTATAAAGGAAAATTCGCACGATATATCAATTTATATTTTAAGGAAAGAAAATTATATCTCTTTGATACGTTTGAAGGATTTGATGAGAGGGATGTTGATAAAGAAAATAAGAAGGGATTTTCTTCAGGCTCACAAAGCTTTTCTGATACTTCAGTAGAATCTGTATTGGCATTGATGCCTTATCCTAAAAATTGTATTCCTGTCAAAGGGTTTTTCCCCGAATCGGCCGAAAACATAAAAGATGAATATGTATTTGTAAGTCTTGATGCTGACCTTTACGAACCAATTTATGAGGGGCTAAAATTTTTCTACCCTTCTTTAGTTACAGGCGGGTATATTTTTATTCATGATTTTAATAATGATAATTATCCCGGCACACGAAAAGCGGTAGAAACATTTTGCGCAGAAAAAAATATTTCTTTTGTGCCAATACCCGATTCAGCCGGATCAGCAATAATTTGTAAATAACTAATTAGCTTTTGATAAAATAAGTTTGTTTACTATCGACAAAAAAGGAAATGTGATTCTTTTATTTCTTTTGAAGATTAGAGATAGCTGAAGATGCAAAAGACAATAACACTCCAAAAATGAATGCCCATAGAAATCCATCAATATGAATTCCGGAAACAAATTTACCAGCAAGAATTACCATGAATACATTGATGATCAAAAGAAAAATTCCTAAGGTGAGAATGGTAATGGGCAAGGTTAAAATAATCAGCAAAGGCTTTATGATGGCATTTAAAAGTGCAAGTACAATTACAAAAATCAATGCAGTGTAATAGGAATCAATGAAAATGTGAGGTTTCAAAAGCATTGACAATCCATAAGCGATTACGGCAGTAACCAATAGCCTGACTATGAATTTCATAAAAATAAATTTACTTAAAAGTAAATTATATTACAAGCAATTCATAAAAATCTTCCGGCTGTAAATATTTGTTAGAGAGCTCCTGCAACTCTTCTGAAGTTACTTCCTTAATCGTTTTGAGCGAATCATAAAAATAATTTTCATCCAGGCCATTTAAAATTAAACTTTCCCATCGTGAAATAATTTGAAAAGGCCCGTCGATGTGACCAAGGTTCAGGCCCATCATATAGTTTTTTACCAACAAAAGCTCTTCATCATTTACCGGCTCTTCCCTTAACAATTTCATTTCTTTATACACTTCTTTTATGGTCGCTTCACAAACTTCTTTTCCTGCTTCTGTACTTATTACCCATGAACTTTCTTCTATGTGATTTTCCAAAAAGCTGTGAATACCATAGGTATATCCTTTTTCCTCACGGATATTGCCCATAAGCCTTGAACCAAAATAACCGCCGAATAAAGTATTAAGAACTATGCTTTTTTTAAAATCAGGATGTTTACGATTCGGAAAAGGACGACCAATCCGGATAGCACCCTGGACCCCATTTTCATCATTATTGATGAAAATCTTTTTGTCAGCAGCAGGTTCGCGTTTATGCATTCCCGTTATAACAGGTTCATTAAGAGACAAATCTCCAAATTCTGTTTCAATTAATTGTTCAAAATCAGCCGGTAGCTTACCTCCTGAAAAAATCCGGCAACTTGATTTTAAATAATTTTTATTAAAAAAACCGACCAGTTCATCTCGTTTAATTGCTTCAATGTCTTCTTTGTTACTTACTTTACCATAAGGATGATTTGAGCCATATAAATATTCATCAATAAGCCTGTTGGCCACAAAATCACATTTGAGCAAATTGACCGAAAGCCGCTGAATACTATTTTGTTGAAAAATTTCTAATTCGCTTTCCGGAAATATTGATTCGGTTATCAACTCTCTTATTACAGGAAGCAGTTCCCTTAAATGTTTTGAGAGACAATGCAAAGTAATTGATGCGTTTTCGTTGCCACATTTACGGTTCAGATAAGCGCCGTAATATTCGAAATATTCGGTTATTTCATAGGCATTTTTTTTCTTCGTCCCGTTTTTGATTAAATAATTGGTAGCTGCAGCAACTGCGTTTTTGTTTTCAAAATTATTACCTGCATCAAAAACAAAATCTATGACCACTACTTCTTCTGCACCATCGTTAATGTAATAAACGGGAGCACCATTCGATAATAAAAATTTCGTGTATGGCTTTAGGGTTATTTTAAAATCTATAGCATCTTTTATTGGTGGTACTATGGTTCTGTTGGGCATCTGAATATTTTAATAGGGTTACATTAAAAAGAACTAGAGAATTATTATTTAACTGAAGACCGGTAATAAAGAGTGCTGCTATTGTTATCTACAAAAATCTTTCGGCATTCCTCTAAAATTTCTTCTCTTGTTACCGCGTGATATTTTTCCAATTCGGTATTCATTAAATTGGCATCACCCAGTAATTCATAATTAGCAAGACTGTTGGCCCTGTTCATCAAACTGATGTCTTCAAAAGCAATCATGCTTTCTGTTTTATTTTTTATTTTCTCCAATTCTTCCACACTTATCATTTCATTTTTTATTTTTTCCAATTCTGCAAAAACCGCGTTTTCTGCCTCTTCAAGCGTAATACCTTTTACCAATCTTCCGCTTATTGAAAGAAGACCGGGATCAATACTTCCCATGTGCGAACAATCTATACTGCTGAACAATTGTTTTTCTTTTACAAGGCTTTGAAATAACCTGGAAGAAGTGCCGCCGCCCAATATTTCAGAAATTATTTCGGCTGCATAATATCTTTTATCAAGCCTTCCGGAAATGTGCCAGCATTTAAATAAAGCATCCAGCGGAACAGGCGCGGTAACTTCCATCATCCGGGACTCTTTTTGAACCGGTTCCTGTTTGATCTTTCGCTCGTATTTCCTGCCTGCGGGAATATCCCCAAACCATTTTTCAGCAAGTTGCTTTACCTGGTCAACAGAAACATTTCCTGCTACTGTAAGTATTGCATTGGAAGGGGTATAATGTTTGTAAAAAAAATCTTTTACTTCCTGCAAGGTTACGTTTTCGATATGGCTTAGTTCTTTTCCAATGGTCATCCACTTATAAGGATGAATCTTATAACTAAGGTCTCTGAGTTTATGCCATACATCACCGTAAGGTTTGTTGATATAGTGTTCTTTAAATTCTTCAATCACTACTTTCCTTTGCACTTCCAAAGAATTCTCATTAAAAGCGAGTGAATACATCCGATCGCTTTCGAGCCAAAAAGCAGTTTCAATATTCTCTGAAGGCAATTGACAAAAATAATTGGTAAGATCACTTGTTGTATACGCATTATTTTCTCCACCTGCCATTTGAAGCGGCTCATCATAAGATTCGATATGTAAACTTCCGCCAAACATCAAATGTTCGAACAAATGCGCAAACCCTGTGTGATCCTCATCTTCATCGCGTGCTCCAACATCATACATTACATCTACCACAGCCATCGGGGTACTTTTATCTTCATGTACAATAACCCTCAAACCATTATTTAAAACGAACTTTTCAAATTTAATCATAGCTACAAAATTGCGGCAAAGGAAATCATTTCCCAAATGGATATCAAAAGTTGAAGAAAACAAAATGTGAAAAAAGGCAAATCGACAAAGTAAAAATCTGCAATAAATGTTGGTTTACTGCTTTAAATTTATCTTATTCGCCCTACACGCAAAGAAATAACAGACGGTTTTCTTTCTCTGACGATCAGGATGTTTATCCTATAGCCGGTTTTTTGTAAAAGGTTTTTATAAATCTCAAGATTACCACTAAAATTATTGTCAATTCCCATTATTACATCTCCATTTTTTAGACCAGCTTTTTCGGCTGGAGAACCTTTGACGATATCATCAACAAAAACTCCTCCATCTAAACTATAGAGCGTCATTCCTGTATAAGAATAATCGAAGGGATCCCGAAAATGAGTGTTGGGCGTTAAGTGAATTACCTTCTGAGGATAATTAATTATTAAATTAAAATGACGTAAGATATCATCGCCTACAAGACCGGCCCTTTGAGGATAAGCAAGAACATTAAACTCATCTTCAAAAAGATAAGTTGGAACTTTTCTAAACTTATAATTGCCTATCTGTAGTTGTTTTACTATTGAAAGCCGCATTCTTTTTTTTCCGCCCATGCCCTGCACCTCTATTTCCACCGGCTTTCTCTTCTTTAATAAAACTGAGCTGTCTTCATTAAAATGATTACTTAATAAAAGACACAAACCTGCACCTGTATCAAAAAAATAATCTTCCGTAAATTCTCTCGAATCCTTTATCGTAAGAGGAACAATCGGCAATCCCTGAAAAGAAGGATGCAATAATACACCATGCGGCGGATAGGTAATGTATCCGGGGTTAAAGACACTTATTTTCAAACTATCAAAATCAACCTTCACCACATATCTTGAAAAAAAACTATAACCTATTATTCCATCTATTTTTATTCCATAAACGCTTGTAAGCACTTCATAATTATTGATATAAAAATCAAGGCTGTCAACTTTGAGTCCCGGAAATTGCAGGGTTTGCTTTCGCGCATAATCTACTTTACGCACACCGGCAATTCCATAAATATACCTGCCCGAAGGAACATGAGGAATTGAATATTTTTCGGTTGTAGTAGAGTCTAAAGAAATGCCTCCGCTTCCTGTATCCAGAATAAAATTAAATGTATCAGCAAGATTATCAAATCTCGCTTTTACCAGGATCACCCCTCCATTTAATTGTTTAAAAGGAAATGAAGTAATAAAAGCGGCCGGTTTTTCCCAATACATTTCCTGCCCGAACAATGTGCAGCTTAAAAGTGTCAATAATAAATAAAAGAAAGTTCTCATACCGGTTAAAATCTAAATTTAAGATTTATGCGTGTATTTTTGCTGAAATTATTATTAGAGGCTGAAAGGAAATTTAAATAGATGAAAACATCACAATTATTACAAAAAGCATTACGTTTTGAATTTCTCACTGTAGAAGAAGGCAGTTATTTATTTAGAAATGCTGCATTGGCTGAATTGATGGCTGTTGCCGACGAGCTTAGGAAAATCCAGGTTCCTCACGGGAAAGTTACCTGGATCATCGACAGAAATGTAAACACAACCAATGTATGTATCGCCAATTGTAAGTTTTGCAATTTCTACCGCATTCCCGGCCATAAAGAATCTTATGTAACTGATATCGAAACTTATAAAAGAAAAATTGAAGAAACTTTTAAATATGGTGGTGAGCAATTGCTGTTGCAAGGCGGCCATCACCCGGATTTGGATTTGAATTATTACGTCACTCTCTTCAAAGAATTAAAAAAACTATTTCCTAAGTTAAAGCTTCATGCGCTTGGGCCTCCGGAAGTTGCGCATATAACTAAAATTTCAAAATCAACCCATCATGAAGTTCTAAAAGCACTTAAAGAAGCCGGCCTGGATTCATTACCCGGGCCCGGCGCTGAAATACTAACGGACAGGGTTAGACGCTTAATAAGCAAAGGAAAATGTGGTTCACAGGAATGGCTTGATATTATGACGGAAGCACACAAATTAGGCCTTACTACTTCCGCTACCATGATGTTTGGACATGTCGAAACCATTGAAGAACGTTTTGAGCATTTGGTGAAATTAAGAGAGGTGCAGGCAAAAAAACCAGAAGGTGCTGTAGGATTCTTAAACTTTATTCCGTGGACTTTCCAGGATGTAGATACATTGCTGACAAGAATCAGAGGTGTGCATAATCTTACCACACCTGAAGAATATATTCGCATGATTGCCATGAGCCGCATCATGTTGCCCAACGTAAAAAACATACAGGCAAGCTGGCTTACAGTTGGTAAACAAGTGGCCCAACTTTGCTTACATGCCGGCGCTAATGATTTTGGAAGTATCATGATAGAAGAAAATGTGGTAAGCGCTGCAGGCGCACCGCATCGTTTTACCGCCAACGGAATTCAGGAAGCCATACGGGACGCAGGTTTTGAGCCGCAATTAAGAAACCAGCAATACGAATTCAGGGAAATGCCTGAACTGATAGAAGAACAGGTAATCGATTATTAAAAATTCTTTTTATCTTTTGCCATAAAGATTATATTAATGGCATTTCAAATATTCACTCCGGAGCAATCTCTTCCAAAAATAAAGCAATACTGCGCTTACCAGGAAAGATGCCATGCTGAAGTGAGGGATAAATTGTATTCATTCGGACTGCACAAAAATGAAGTAGAAGAAATTATTTCCACCTTGATCACTGAAAATTATTTGAATGAAGAGCGGTTTGCCATTCATTTTGCCGGAGGTAAATTCAGGATGAAACAATGGGGGAAAATCAAAATAAAACAAGCTTTAAAATATAAGCAGTTAAGCGATTATTGCATCCGGAAAGCATTAAAAGAAATCGATGCACACGAGTACGAAAAAACTTTCCAGAAACTCGTTCAACAAAAAGTGAAGAGTTTAAAATCTGAAAAAAATATTTTTATAAAGAAAAGAAAACTGCAGGATTTTTTGTTACAGAAAGGATATGAAATCAATATGATTCGCGAGGCAATGAAAGATATTTGAATTCATTTATACTTCGGCACAAACAAATAACTTTGTTCTTCATTTACTATTATGTCTTCACTCACTATTACACTTGTCCAGGCAAATCTTTTTTGGGAAGATAAAAAAGCCAACCTTGAAATGTTTCAAAAAAAAATTGAAAGCATTAAAGAGAAAACTGAAATTGTTATTCTTCCTGAAATGTTTAACACAGGCTTCAGTATGAAGCCGGAATTATTTGCAGAAAAAATGGATGGAGAAACGGTGAATTGGATGAAAAGAATTTCTGCAGAAAAAAAAATAATTCTTACGGGAAGTATCATGATTGAAGACCCTTCGACAAATGCTCAGGATGGAAAATATTTTAACCGTTTAATCTGGATGTTGCCAAACGGCGACGTCGGCATTTATGATAAAAGACATTTGTTTGCTTATGCCCATGAGAATGATCATTACTCTGCCGGAAATAAAAAACTGATCGCATCAGTAAAAGGATGGAAAATCAATTTACAGGTTTGCTATGATTTAAGGTTTCCGGTTTGGGCACGGCAAGCTCCTCCTCTTTTGGGGCAGGCCGGGGTGGGGCCAGAATATGATCTTTTAATAAATGTGGCTAACTGGCCTGAAAAAAGAAGCCTTGCATGGAAAACTTTATTGCGCGCAAGAGCCATTGAAAACCAATGTTTTGTGGTTGGTGTAAACAGGGTAGGAGAAGACGGCGAAAAAATTTCTTACGATGGTGGCAGTACAATAATCGATCCTTTGGGAGAAATTATTTATGAAAAAAATAAGGAAGAAGATGTGTTTACTTATACATTAGAAAAAGAAAAAATTGACCAAACCAGGAATCATTTTCCCTTCTGGAAAGATGCGGATCTTTTTATAATTACTGAATAAATTCTGCGACAGTAAACGAACAAAAAAGGAAGATTTTTATTTTCTATTTTACAATTTTTGAAAACGTATAATTTTTTATAAACCTATCAGTTATTTTTAATGCAGCCAATAAAATTGTATTTTTAGAAATCAATTCTTTTATTATGTCTAAAGAAGAAATCAAATATGAAATCAGCAAAGTTTTAGATCACTTTCCTGATGAGGCATTAGGTGAAATATTAACTTTTTTAATAAAATTAGAAGCTCAACGGATGGAAGTATCGATAAAATCTTCGCTTAATAAAATACTTGCAGAAGACAAGGAACTACTAACCAGGCTTGCACAATGATAACGTCTAAAGAAGCTTCTGAAATCCACAAAATACTTATTGATAACTTTGGCGGTTCCACTGGTGTTAGAGACGAAGGAGCCCTTGAATCTGCTTTAACGAGACCTTTCCAGACTTTCGAAGACAAAGACCTTTACCCAAACATTATCGACAAAGCTGCAGCGTTAATTGAAAGTTTACTTATGAATCATCCGTTTATTGATGGAAATAAAAGGACTGGTTATGTTATCATGCGAATGTATTTGATTAATAATGGAAGGGATATTATCGCAACCCAAGAGAAAAAATTTGAATTTGTAATTAATATTGCCTCAGGAAAAACCAAATTTGAAGAAATTGTAGAAGGGCTTTCCAACCACAGTTCTATTAAATAACTTTTCCCCAAGTTAAATTCCCGTAAATAATTTTTTCTAAAAAGATTTAAGAATATTACTTCATTATTTCTCCACCTCACTTTCCTTCCACCTCCTCTTTTCGTAAATTTGCAGCTATGCAGGAATATTTACAGGGACTGAATGAATCGCAACGCGAAGCCGTACTTCATCGCGATGGGCCAATCATGATCGTAGCGGGCGCAGGAAGCGGAAAAACAAAGGTTTTAACCACAAGAATCGCGCATTTAATGGCTTCTGGCGTGGATGCTTTTCAAATATTAGCACTCACTTTTACCAACAAAGCCGCAGCAGAAATGAAGGAAAGGGTTACACATATTTTGGGAAATAATGAAGCGCGCAATCTTTACATCGGAACTTTTCATTCTGTATTTGCAAGAATTTTAAGAGCAGAAGCTGATAAACTCGGTTACCCGCGCAACTTTACCATTTATGATACTGATGATGCAAAAAGTGTAGTGAAAACTGTGGTTAAAGAATTGAATCTTGATGACAAGCATTATAAAGCCAACACGGTTTATAACCGCATTTCCAATGCAAAAAACAGCCTGATCACACCTGAAGAATACATTAATGATTTCGGATTACAGCAGGAAGACCTTAGGGCAAACCGGCCATTGATCGGACAAATTTATACCGCTTACTGCAACCGTTGTTTTAAAAATGGCGCCATGGATTTTGATGATCTTTTGCTGAAATTTTACCAGCTTTTGAAAACACATCCTGAAAGCCTGATCAAATACCAACGCAAGTTCAAATACATAATGATCGATGAATACCAGGATACCAACACCTCACAATACCAGATCATAAAATTATTGGGAGCCATGCATGAAAATGTAGCCGTGGTAGGTGATGACGCTCAAAGTATTTATAGCTTTCGTGGCGCAACAATCGAAAATATTCTGCAATTTCAAAAAGATTATGATGAAGTAAAAGTGGTAATGCTTGAACAAAATTACCGAAGCTCTCAAAATATTCTTCATGTAGCCAATCACATTATTGCCAATAACAAAGGACAAATTCCCAAAAAACTTTGGACCAGTAATATTGAAGGAGAAAAAATAAATTTGGTTAGAACCGCTACAGATAATGAAGAAGGAAAATATGTTTCGGATGCAATACAGGAACAGAAATTACGCAATCATTTTCGCAACAGTGATTTCGCCATTCTTTACCGTACTAATGCTCAAAGCCGGAGTTTTGAAGAAAGCCTTCGGCGCATGAATATTGCTTACCGCATTTATGGCGGCATCAGTTTTTATCAAAGAAAAGAAATAAAAGATTTTTTAAGTTATCTGCGCGTAATTGTAAATCCCGGCGACGAAGAAGCACTTAAAAGAATTATAAATTATCCCGCAAGAGGTATTGGAAAAACCACAATTGAAAAAGCAGTTCTGTATGCTAATCAACAAAATATTTCTATGTGGAATGTGCTGGAACAAGCAGCGGAATTTGGTTACAGAGCCAACACACTTGAAACGATCAACAATTTTGTAATTATGATAAAAATGTTTCAAAGTGAATTACAGAAAAAAAATGCTTACGATCTTGGCATTCTTGTGGGGAAAAATACAGGTATTGTAAAAGATCTTTTTACTGATAAAACCACCGAAGGTTTGGCGCGTTATGAAAATCTGCAGGAGTTATTAAACTCGATAAAAGAATATACTGAAACACCAACAGAAGATGGCGAATTGCTTGATAAAAGTCTTGGTAGTTACCTGCAACAAATTACTTTACTTACCGACGCCGATAATGACAAAGGCGAAAGCGATGTGGTAAAATTAATGACGATCCACGCGGCAAAAGGTTTAGAATTTCCCGTTGTGTTTGTGGGTGGTCTTGAAGAAACTTTGTTTCCAAACGCAATGGCCATCAATACAAGAGAAGAACTGGAAGAAGAAAGAAGATTGTTTTATGTAGCGATCACCCGCGCCAAAAACAGGCTTTGGTTAACGTATGCCAACAATCGTTATCGGTTTGGAAATCTTACTCAAAATGAACCGAGCCGGTTTATTGACGAACTTCCTCAGGAGCGTTTGGATAAATCTTTTGCAGGTGGTAACATGCGAAATAACCAAACAAATCATTGGAATGCGTTTGACAAACCAAAATATCCGGGAGGAAATCAAAAGCGTGAAACCCAACCGGAAAAGCCCGCCTATTTGGTTTCGACTCCCGTTATAAAAATAAAGGAACATGTTCCATCTCCTGATTTTGCGCCAAGCGACACCAGCAATTTACAAACAGGACAAAAAATAGAGCATCAGAAATTTGGTTATGGCGAAGTGCTCAAGATGGAAGGCGCAGCGCACAATCCGATTGCTACTGTAAAATTTGAGCATAACGGTGAGAAAAAAATTATGCTGAATTATGCCAAATTAAGAATTGTGGAATAAACTTCGTTTACTACTTAATGAACGTGCCTGCGTTTTATAATTCCGCCGGAAGCTTCTTTTATGGTACTCGCAAAAACGAACGACCGCGGATCTATTTCACTCACCAGGTTTTTAAGTTTTCGTATTTCCAATCGTGTTATTACAGTAAAAATAATATCACAATCATCGTGCAAGTCAAATTTGCCGGGCAAAAAACCGCGTTCGCCTTTATAAATTGTAATGCCGCGGCCCATTTCATTTACAAGGCGGTCTTTAATTATTTCGCTTTTACCCGAAATAATAGTAACACCAATATAAGCTTCCAATCCTTCTACAACATAATCAACTGTGCGTGTGGCGGCAAAATAGGTAAGCACTGAGTACAAAGCAATTTTAATTCCGAATTCGAAAGCAGCAACGCCGAAAATAATGATATTAATAGCAAAAATAATTTCGGTAATGGTGAAACTTGTTTTTTTCCATGTGTAAAGTGCGAGTATTTCAATTCCGTCAATGGCACAGCCGGCTCTCATAGTTAACCCTATCCCGGCACCTAAAAAGAATCCACCAAAGATGGAAATTAATAATTTATCAGAAGTAATTGAATAATGAGGAAAAAAGTATAAACAAATGCTGAGTAATAAAATGCAGACAAAAGTTTTCAATGCATAATTAAAATTTACCGCATAAATACAAATAATTATAAATGGCAAATTAGCCACTATGATAATCCATGAAATATCCAAATGGTAAAGTTCACTCACCAAAAGAGAAATACCGGTGATGCCTCCATCGAAAAAACCGTTTGGAATAAGAAATCCTTTAAGTGCAAAAGCTGCCAAAAGCACCCCTATAATTATAAATATCGAATCACTTAACCACCCACTGATCTCAAAACCCTTTTTTTGATTTTTTTGTTTCGATGCCCTTGCTCTCAATTGCAACGAGGTTTGTTTCAGCCTTGAGTTAAGTTTGTGTTGGGCAGTTGCTGTAAAATAACGATGGTTTTCTACAAATTTCACTTCTACATTGCTCCATTCTTCACGGTTTTTAACAAGGCCCGCCTCATGAAATTCTTTATACAATTTTTCTGCGCCAACAAAATATTTGTCTGTTCCCAGGTAATAGAGATCAGCATCACAAAGTATTTCCCCCAGTTTATCTTTTGGTTTCTGTGGAATTTTAGTTACCATTATCAGGTTACAAATTTCCTCTATCTGCTTTGTGTTGTAGCCAAATTGCGGCAACCATTTTATTGCTATTTGACAAGAAATTTCTTCATGATCACTATAAGTGTCTAAAAACCCGGAATCGTGAAATAGTGCAGCAGTTTTTAAGATCGTCAAATCATCACCGGTGATATTTTCTTCCTGTGCCAGTTTCTCAGTTCCGGCTAGTACATTCTTAGTGTGTTCAGCATTATGATAATGCAGAAATGGCGGCAATTCGGTTTCTAACTTTTCCATCAAAAAAGCATAGGCCGCATTAAACTGCATTCGTGGTGGTTGCGTCAAAAATTATAGATTTATTCATAAAAATAATGATTTGCCGGTAATACACCAGATAGTTTTGTTTTCAGAAAGAACGCTCTTACAAATCTAAAGATTACCAAATAAAAATATTAAAACTGTACCTTCAAACAGAAATTGTAACCATTACCAAATAAACTGAAAAGTAAATATAGTTCGTTCATACTTTTCTTATGAGAAATTACTACCATATTTTTATCTGGAAAAAAGCGCCTTTTCTGCGTTTACTTATTCCCGTTATATCCGGTATCGTTTTACAATTTTATGTCCACACTCCAATTTCATCAATCGCATATTTAGCAATAATTTCAGCTATCCTGTTATCCATTTTTTCATTGTTGCCTGCATCCACACGGTTTCGTTTTCAAGTCATCCAGGGACTTTTAATTTCGCTAATATTGATTTTGTTAGGTTCTTATTTAGAATGGCATAAAGATATCAGAAACGATGCTATATGGTATGGAAAATTTAGGACGTCAAAAAAAATTATAATTGCAACTATTACTGAACCATTGCAGGAAAAAGCAAAATCATTTAAAGCAGTGGTAAACTCAGATGCTGTTATTGTAAATGGAAAAGAACAGGAAACTACGGGTAAATTTTTGGTCTATTTTTCAAAAGATAGTACTTCGCAAAAATTAAAATATGGCGACCGGATTATAGTAAACAAAGTTTTAAGCCCGATTCTTAATTCCGGCAATCCTGCTTCTTTTGATTATAAGCAATATTGCGCTTTTCACCAGCTTTATCACCAGGTATATTTAAAAGAAAATGAATGGACATTATTACCGGCAAAAAATAAAAACCGATGGTATTCATTCATCTTTTCAATCCGCGAGAAAGTAGTTTCAATTCTTGACAAATATTTGGGAAAAACCAATGAATCGTCCATAGCAAAAGCTTTATTAATCGGTTATAAAGTTGACCTCGATAAAGATCTCGTACAAGCATACAGCAATGCCGGCGTGGTACATATCATTGCCATTTCAGGGCTGCATATGGGAATTATTTATGCCATTTTGCTGTGGCTGTTTTCCATGCTTCCCTTCGCAAAAAAATCAAAACTATTACGTTTAATATTAATCCTTGCCGGGTTATGGATTTTTGCTATACTCACTGGTGCCTCTCCCTCTGTAGTTCGTGCTGCGCTTATGTTTTCTTTCATTATCGTTGGCAACGCTTTTAGCAAAACGGGTTCGGTCTATAATTCAATTGCGGCATCGGCATTTTTTTTATTGTGCTTTAATCCTTTCATTTTGTGGGATGCTGGATTTCAACTTTCTTACCTGGCAGTTTTAGGAATTGTAGTTGCTCAAAAACCAATTGCTAATTGGTTCTATTTTGAAAATAAACTGTTGCAAAAATCATGGCAATTGGCTGCCGTTTCCTTGTCGGCCCAGCTATTTACTCTTCCATTGAGTTTATATTATTTTCACCAGCTTCCATTAATTTTTTTATTGTCAAACCATGTTGCTATTCCTCTTGCAACTTTAGTTTTATGTGGTTGTTTGATTTTAATAGTCATTTCACCTATAACGATTGCCGCCTTTTATTTTGCAAAAATTGTTTTTGGGGCAATCTGGCTACTGAATCATTCTGTTTTATTCTTTAATTCAATTCCATACTCCTTATGGACCAGTATTTCAATTTCTGTAATTGAAACATTTTTGTTGTATTTAATTATTACAAGCGCAGTTTTCGCATTCATAAGAAAAAATAAAACTGTATTGAAATATGCAATGGCATTATTGCTATGTTTCGTTTCTTTTAAAACATTCAACAAATGGCAATTGTATCATCAAAAGAAAATAATCGTTTACAATATTCCGAGGCATAAAGCAGTGGAATTTATTGACAGGAATAATTTTTTCTTCAGTGGCGATACAGAAGTGGTGAATGATAAATTATTGAATAGTTATAATTTAAAGCCTGTGCAGATTGCATTTCAGCTTAAGGAAGCGCCCGATAAATTAAATCACTTTTTTTCAAAAAACAATTTTTACCAGTTTTATAATTCAAGAATTTTAATGATTGATTCTTCATTTACTAATTATAAATCAGGTAAAAAAGTGAAGGTCAATTATATTCTTATTTCTAAAAATCCCAGAATAAAGATTGCGGATGTTGCTGAAAACTTTGATTGCAAAAATTACATTGCCGATGCTTCCAATCCACCCTGGAAAATTGAACAATGGAAAAAAGAGTGTGAAGAATTACATTTGCACTTCCATTCTGTTTCTGAACAGGGTGCCTTCGTAATTAATTTGTAAATGAAAATCTTCATTCCAGAAAATGCAACAAAAAATAAAATCAGCGCTCATTTCGGTTTATAATAAAGATGGATTAAAGGAAATTATTCCATTGCTTCAGCAGCAAAATATTACCATTTACAGTACTGGCGGTACACAAAACTTTATTGAAGAAAACGGGGGCAAATGTGTTTCGGTTGAATCACTTACCGGCTATCCGTCTATTTTGGGCGGAAGGGTTAAAACACTTCATCCTGTTGTGTTTGGTGGTTTTTTGGCAAGGCGTGATGTTGAGGATGATGTAAAGGAAATGGAGCAATATAATATTCCTGAAATTGATTTGGTTGTTGTTGATCTATATCCTTTTGAAGAAACAGTGAAAGCGACAAAAGACGAAGCGGCTATCATTGAGAAAATTGATATTGGCGGACCCTCCATGATTCGCGCGGCTGCAAAAAACTTTAAAAGCGTACTGGTAATTGCCGATAAAAATGAGTATCAAAATCTCGCCAACATTCTGAAAGAAAAAAATGCGGAAACTTCTTTGGAAGAAAGAAATGATTTTGCAAGAAAAGCATTTGATGTTTGTTCAGGTTATGATATTGCGATTTCAAATTACTTTAATAAAACCAATTTTACCAATCCTTTTCAGTTAGAAAAGAAAGTGTTGCGGTATGGCGAAAACCCACACCAGCAGGGATATTTCTTTGGTGACATGAGTGATATTTTTGAACAATTGCATGGCAAAGAACTTTCTTATAACAATCTTGTAGATGTAGATTCTGCGATACAGTTGATGAAAGAATTTCAAAAGAATGATGAAGAGGATCTTGCCACATTTGCTGTTATAAAACACACCAACGTTTGTGGAATTTCTCAGAGAAAAAATGTTTCAGAAGCTTTTTCCGCTGCTCTTGCCGGCGACCCAGAAAGCGCATTTGGCGGAGTTTTAATTTCTAATTCAACTATTGATAAACAAACCGCTGAAGCGCTTAAAGATTTATTTATTGAAGTGCTGATTGCTCCATCTTTTGATGAAGATGCATTACCAGTTTTAAAGGTGAAAAAGAACAGAATCATACTAAAGCTTAAGCAATTCCCCAAAGAAGAAGAACAAACAAAAGCATTATTGAATGGATTATTGATCCAGGAAAATGATAAAGGAAATTTTACAGAATGGAAAGAAGAAGGGGGAAGAGTTTCAACTGAAGATGAAAAAGAAGACCTTGCTTTTGCAAACCTGGTCTGTAAACATTTAAAAAGTAATGCCATCGCGATTGTAAAAAACAAACAACTTTTAGGAAAAGGAGCGGGGCAAACATCAAGAGTGGATGCATTAAAACATTCAATCGAAAAAGCAAATCAATTTGAATTTGATCTGCAAAACGCAGTTGTTGCCAGCGATGCTTTTTTCCCTTTTGATGATTGTGTAAAAATTGCGCATAACGCTGGTGTAACTGCGTTTATACAACCCGGTGGTTCTATCAGGGATAAAGATTCAATTGATTATTGCAAAGAAAATAACCTTGTAATGGTAATCACTGGTTTAAGGCATTTTAAGCA
>JBBQWJ010000058.1:0-15687 GCA_038210685.1 Chitinophagales bacterium
AATTTTTTGTTGCTTGTCATGGTTGTCGGCAACGTCAAAATAGATTGACAATGCCTCGCCAAGCGCTTCTGATTTTGGCGAAAGTATTTTGAAATTTCTGCCATATAAATATTGTCCGAAATAACCTTTATCTTCCTGCCACAAATATTGGTTAACACCTTTTTTTATTTTAGTGGCAACCTCACTGTATTTTTTTTCATCTTCTTTTTTGCCAAGTTCAGCTGCCATTTCAGACAAAACGGTGTTGGCTTCAAAATGCACAGCATTAGTTCCCAAACATTCTGATTCATAAATATCAGCCGGTTGCATCCACGTTGGGTAAGTTTCTTCGCGCCAATCTAAAAAAGAAGATTCTCCTTTTGCCATTCCTGTTTCTACATCGTAAATATTATGAAGGTCATCATTGATAGAATTTTTTACAACTTCGTACGCATAATTTAGCCAATCTTTATCGCCGGTAACTTTATAAACTTCCCAGGCGGCCACAGCCCATATTTCCCTGTCGGTTGAAACAGGATAAGCGCCACCCGTTCCGGTGTCCTGTATAATTTTTCCATTCTTCACTTTCCTCTTCAAACTGATCATCGCCACTTTTGGCTGCAAAATTCCCATTGACAAAATAATGCTATAGCTTATATCGCGCGTCCAAACGCCTGCCCATTCTTTACCTGTGCGAAAAGTACTGTCTGGTTCAATCGCATTTTGCATTTCTTCCAATGCAAGGTTATACAAAGCATCCGGCAACATGGCGTCAGAACTGTATTGAGGAAACGCACTGATATCTTTGGATAGCTTCCATCTGTCAGCGGTTTTATTCTCGTCAGGATGTTGGTTTAGCGTTAAAGTGGTTTCATAAATTCCATCGTGATTACTGTCCTTTAATTCCAATTCTTTGTGAGAATATAAATTGTTCCAATCCCATGTGAGCGGCGAAACACTTCCTGCTACAAACACTCCCTGGAAATCATTTTTATAAATTTTCTTTCCGTCGAAAGTTTGGTAGTAGCCTTTTTGCTTAAACGATTTCAACATATCGGTCATGTCTACACGCAAAGTGAGTTTCACATCTTTTTTTAAATAATCAGATGGTGAAACTTTTGTCGTATCAATATATTGATGTCCGAATTTTATAACCGGCGTTTCATAAACACTGCTGTCGCCAGAACAAATAATAACATTGTCTTTGCCTGTTGGTGCTGAATTATCCGCGCCGTTGATACTGAATTTAAACTTTACTACCGGGCTTTTTTTAATCCCCGGACTTACATAATTCGAAACAATTTCTTCTCTTGAAATGGCTTTTGCAACAAAAGAACCCTGCACCACGCTATCACCATAAACCGAAAATTGATCCGACTGATATAAAATTTTAGTGTTAATAGCTTTGTTGATTGCACTTTTCATGCCATGGCATCCCGAAAGAATTATACCAATAATTATCGCAGTGCAAATATTTTTCTTCATGCGGGGAAATTAAATATTATTTTGATCAATTGGGGTTTACACAAAACTAAAATTGAAATTGGGAGTAATTGTTTGTTTACTGTAACATTAATAAATAAATAGATTTTTAGATAGAATAGCCGCCTTCATACTTTCCAATTTAATTGCACAGGGTTTTATCCCTGTGTTTAGAAGGAGTATTATCCGGCTTTAGCCTAAAGCATTTTAAAAGGAATTTTGGCTAAAGTCACTCAATCCTGATAAACAGTAGTCAATCATTAAGTATTTCTTGCTAATGGTCGGAATGAGTTGATAATATGGTTGATTCTTTTTAAATTTAGGTTTACAATTTCTTTTTTGACGCAAAATTGCAATCGTTATGAAACAATTCAGTCATATGTTGTTCGGAAAAAATAACTTTTTTTATGCAACGGTTTGATTCAAGTCGTAGTCAAGTTACAAAATGCGGTTGCATGAAAAAGAAATTTCTTCCTTCCGGATTATCAATATTTTTCCTTTTACTGTTTTGCATTGCTTGCAATAAGGAATATATAAAGCCAAATACACCTGCTAACTATTTCCCGAATGCTGTGGGAGACACCTGGGAATATGATGTTACGGATTCAAGTCACGTTCTTATGCATCCAAACTTTCCTCGACATTTACAAATGTTTGGGGGAGCAGAAAATGGATTTTAAGGGTTTCAATAGGACAGCAAATTCGAAGTCAATTAGCGTAAACCAGTAAGCGAATGTTATAATAAAATAAGGTTTCAAATTACAGGCAATTAAAAACGTCCTTCCTTTTTTGAAAGTAGCTTTTTCACGAAATATTTATACAGGGTGAGGTTCAAAAGATATAGTTCCAAGCCGTAAAAAACATCTTCAACCGGGATAGTAAACAAACGAATATTCATGATTTCTGTTTTGTTATAAATAACGACCGGTTGCTCCAAACCGCTTCCGGTAAGAATTCCGTTTACGATCAGAAACGGAACTAACAGTATCGCATAAACGCTTATTGCTTTCCCCAACCATTTTACCCGGAAAATAAATTTCAGAAAAACGACAACAAAAGCGGTAGTAATAAAAGTGATAGAAGTATACAATCTTCCGCCAAACAGTAAGCCTGTTGTAGATAATATTACAAAGAGAATCAGCACAAAAAATTTTTCGCTTCTATCCTTCCAGGAAAGGTTATAAAATTTATCAAGGCAAAAAAATGTAAAGACACAACTAAATGGAATACAAATAAAAAAAAGTATCTCTTCTATCGGAAGTCGTAAAAAATAAATTCCTGTTACATACCATGGATTGAAGCTCCACACATGCAAATAAGTAAATTCGGCATCCCAAATGATAAAGACTAAAGCTACAATAATAGAAGCAAAAAAGAATTGCTTCCAGGTTTTATAAAATTTTATTTTGGGATGAAATGAAAACAGGAATGGGATTAGAATGGTAAAAAAATCAACAAGAAGATAAAGAAATTTCATGTTGCATTTTTAATTTTCAATTCCCTGAAATACCGGAAAGGAACCCACAACATGCCAAAACATTCACCATTTTCTTTGGTAAGATGCTTATGATGAATTTTATGCGCCCGACGTATCGCTTTAAAATAAAGGTTGTTGCTGTTTCTGAAAACTTTAAATCGCTGGTGAATAAAAATATCATGAATGAAAAAATAGGCCATCCCATATAATGTAATACCAACCCCAATGAAAAAAAGAAAATTATAATCATTTTTCATTCCGAAAAATAAGGATGCAATACCAGGCAGCGCAAAAATTAGAAAAAAGAAATCGTTGTGCTCAATAAAACCTTCGCTCTCTTTTTTATGATGATCTTTATGCAGTTTCCACAAAAGGCCGTGCATAATATATTTATGGGCCAGCCAGGCTACCACTTCCATAGAAACGAAGGCAGCGAGAACACATATAATATCAATTATGATTATTTCCATGGCCATTAAATATTTGATTTAAAACCTGTTTCCTGTAGGTAAAGATATTCTCTATTTTGTCGCGAACTAAAATAGAATGCGCCAATTCGCCAATTACCCCAAATGGCAACGCGTACTTTACCCTGTCTTTCATCAAAGTTCCATTTTCTTTTTCAAAAAACTGGTGTGTGTGCTCCCACAATTTGTAAGGGCCCTTCAATTGTCTGTCTGTAAAGGAATAAGGCTTTTCAACTTTAACAATTTCAGTTTGCCATTTTACAGAAATATTAAACAGCGGGCTTACTTTATAATCGATTAACATGCCTTCGTAAATTTCAGGATCTTTTGAAGGTGTTAAAATTTTAAAGGCCAGTTCCGGCGGAGTAATCACTGCCAGATTTCCTGCATCTGAGAAAAAATCCCATGCTTTTTTAATATCGATCGGCAAAAATTGTTCCGCATTATAAAAGTACGTTTCCATAAATTATTATCGTTTTTGTTGACCAAGCTTTTGAATCACCGCAGGCAAACATATCTTTAACCAGGCTGAATAATCCTGCGAATTTTGTTGAATAGAATTTTTCAAATTATCCAGTGAAATATATTTCCAGTCCTTTGCTTCAAGAACATTAGGAACTGGCAATTCATCCGTTTTTCCAAAATATACATGGTCAAATTCATGCTCCGTTAATCCATTTCCAAATTCAGCTTTGTAAATAAAGCTAAATTGAAAATCTGTTTTACATTCAATTCCCATTTCTTCTTTAAGCCGCTTTTTTATTGTCACGCTTATTTCTTCTCCTCTTATAGGATGACTGCAACATGTATTGGTCCACAAGCCGCCTGAATGATATTTATCATCTGCTCTTTGCTGTAATAATAATTCACCTTTTGAGTTAAAAATAAAAACTGAGAATGCACGGTGAAGGCTTCCCGTTTTATGAACCGAAAGCTTTTCCATTAACCCAACTTCGTTATCCTTTTCATCTACCAATATCAGAAGATCATTCATTTGCATTAATTTATAAGTATCCTTTTATAATTGCAATTGCTCTTTTTTATCATCCGTTATATAATCTGACTTTTTTAAATAAGGCACCAAAAACTCTTTCAATTTTACATCTGTAATTTCAGAAAAGGAATTTTCTAAAAATACTCTATCACTTTCTATGTCACCATTATAACCTAAAAAAGAAGGCATATGAGTTTGCGCATTAAATCTCAAAAATCTTAACTCAATATTTTTTTCATCCGCCTTAATTGCACTTTCAAGAATTTTTTTCCCTTTTTTAAAATAAGACATTTTAGAAAAAGGATTGAAAACATGTTTGGCCATCATCATTATCGCGCTGGCTCTATACCCGGCATAAAGTGGGTTGTTTTTTTCATTGTAAGGGGATAGAATTTCTACGAGTTTACTACAGGCCGATTGTTCAGTAACAGCTTTTTCATAAAGGACTCTTATTTCATCAACAGAAGGAATACCCGCAAAAGTTGCTTTTACAAAAAACAGTAAACCAACAAAAAACAGCTTTTTCATACTAAGTCCATTTTGTTAATTACAAGACTATTGATCATGAGCCCCAGTTTTTCTCCGTTATTAATCCTTATTCTTTCTTTCAAAATTTTGTGAGCCGGTAGTCTTTTTATTTTTTTAAAAAGCGCCCGGTAATAAACATAAGCAAGATAAACGCCACCTTTTGAAGAAACCGGTAATTTTTTTATGCCAGCTAACCCGGTTTTAAAATCCTGTTCAATTTCCAATTCAATTTCCTTTTTTACATCGCCGTTAAAATGTGTCATGTTCACATTTGGAAAGTAGGTCCTTCCCAAAAGAACATAGTCATCTTTCATATCCCTTAAAAAATTCACCTTCTGAAAAGCTGCTCCCAGCTTCATTGCATAAGGTTTCAACTCAATATATAATTCCGGCTTCTCGCTTGTAAACACTCGCAGGCACATCAAACCAACAACTTCAGCAGAGCCCAGGATATATTGTTGATATTTCTCTTCTGTGTAATCTACTTTTTGCAGATCCATTTCCATACTTTTCAGAAATGTGTCAATCAATTCAGGTTCGATATTATATTGATTCACTGCGTGCTGAAAAGAATTTAAAATAGGATTGACAGAAATTTTATTTTCTATTGCCTCATAAGTTTCCTCTGTAAATTTTGAAAGTAATTTTTTTTGATTATACCCGGCAAAACTATCAACAATTTCATCTGCCAACCTTACAAATCCATAGATGGAATAAATAGTATCGCGCAAACTTTTATTCAAAAAGTAAATACCTAATGAAAAGCTTGTGCTGTAAGCTTTTGTGGTTGCTTTGCTAACACTTACCGAGAGTTGATCAAACAAGGATTTCATGCTTTTTATTTTTTAAATAATTTAATAATTGTCCTGCTGCTATTTTTCCGGAAATGAGTGATGGAGGCACCCCAGGCCCCGGAACCGTAAGCTGGCCTGCATAAAAAAGATTCCTGACTTTTTTATTCCTGATCTTTGGTTTTAGAAATGCCGTTTGCATTAACGTATTGGCAAGGCCGTAAGCATTTCCTTTATAGGCGTGGTAATCAGCAATAAAATCATTGATGCAATAACCTTTTTTGTAGTCAATATGCTCTCCTATTTTTTCGCCAACATGTTTTTCCAATCGCTGCATCATTATGTTGAAATACTTTTCGCGAATTGTTTCATTATCTTCCAGTCCGGGCGCTATGGGCATCAATAGAAATAAATTCTCATGCCCTTCAGGAGCTACAGTAGCATCTGTTTTTGAAGGACAACAAACGTAGAACAAAGGCCCGGAAGGCCATTCAGGCGATTTGTATATCTCTACCGAATGTTGAAAAAGATCTTCTTCAAAAAATAGAGTGTGGTGCTCAAGAGATTTTATTTTTTTTGAAACACCCAAATAATAAATAAGACAAGAAGGCGCAAACGTTTTTTTATTCCAATAATTTTCGGAATAATTTTTATCACCTGAAGGTAATAAATCATTTTCAACATGATGATAATCTGCCGATGCAAGCACTGCATCAAAAGTTATTCTTTCTCCATTTACTATGATGCTATCAGCACGGTTTTTCTCAACTACTATTTTTTCTACCGGCGCATTCAAATGAAATGTAGTTCCTTGTTTTTTACAAACAGACTGCATTGATTCAATCACTTTCCCAAATCCTTCCATGGGATACCATGTGCCCAATTTTAAACCGGCATAGTTCATAAGACTATAGAGTGCAGGCGTATCTTGCGGCATTGCCCCAAGAAATAAAACCGGGAATTCCATCAACGAAATAAGCTTGGGATTTGAAAAATATTTCCTAACATGTTTGCTGAAAGAAGAAAATATCTGCAATCGAAATGCTTCTTTAATAATTTTAGTATCTGCAAATTCACTCATTGAAAGCCCCGGCATATAAACCAGGTTTTCCATTCCTGTTTCATACTTGTGTTGCGCTTCCTTCATGAATTTATCCAGCTGTTCCGAACTTCCCTTTTCGATCTTCTCAAATAGATTCTTTAATGCTGAATAATCAGAAGGGATCGTCATTTTTTCTCCCTTATCAAATACAACCTCAAACGAAGGATCAAGCAATTTTAATTCGTACCAATCTGCAACTGCATATCCAAAATCTTTAAAGAAGCGTTCAAATACATCAGGCATCCAATACCAGCTTGGGCCCATATCAAACATATATCCTTCTTTTGTTTTCAATTGCCTTGCCCTACCTCCTACCGTTTCATTTTTTTCAAAAACATGCACTTCATGCCCCTCAACAGATAAATAAGCTGCTGCACTTAACCCGGAAAACCCGGAACCTATGACTGCAATTTTTGACATGAATGACTGTTAATATTTTATTTATAAAATCTAAACATCAATTTACAACAATTTTTCGAGCTTTTGTGGGGAAGACAACCACTGAATATTTTTTTCGATCGTTATCCCTTTAAAAAGAGATTGATCGGCTGCGACATACATTTTTTTATCTACGAAAAATAAACCCAATTCATCCAGGTAAGTCTGTGTTTCATCTGGCAAATCGTTATGCGCCAAAAACAAAAGAATTTTACCAGGCGATGTTTCCTTTGTTGCTACAAAAAGAGATTCCAATGGTACGTTGGCGCCGAGATAAATCACTTTATGCCCTGACTGACGGATTAGAAAATAGGCAAACAACAAACCGATCTCGTGAAACTCATTTTCAGGCAAAAACAATAACCATGAATCTTTATTGGTTTTCGCCGCAGGCAAAGAATCAATAACCGTGAAAAGTTTTTGCTTCACCTGGTTACTGATAAAGTGCTCTGCTGCGGGCTCTATTGCATTGGTAGTCCACATAATACCAACACGCTGAAGCATAGGGTAAATCACTTTTACATAGGCATCCTTTATTCCATACCTAAGAAGGCAATGAGAAAATGTTTTATCAAAGTTGAGTTCATCGTAATTCATTCCGGCATTTACCAGTTGTAGTACAAAAAAATCATTGATGGCATCACCTTTTACCTTGCCCGGCAATTCTTCCACCATTTTGAACAATTCCTGATCAGGCATTTTGCACAGTTCAGAAACTTTGTGATCCGATTCGAGCAAACTGGCAATATTCAATAACCTGCGCAATTGCTTGCTATCATAATATCTTGTATTTCCTTCAGAGCGATTAGGTGTCAGCGCGTTATACCGCTGCTCCCACATCCGGATCGTGTGCGGTTTTATTCCTGAATAACGAGCCAATTGAGAGATAGAGAAGTAATTCATTTTGTTTAAATATTTACAAATATATCTAAACAAAATGAAACTGGAAAAAATTTATTAACACGGCCAACAAATGCCTTTACTATCTTACTTTAAGTTAAAGTGAAAAATCAGGCTTATTTGTTTGTTTACTGCTTTGAAAGCCAGAAGGATAACAAATGTCCCCTTTCAAAAAAATATCAGTTTACTTCAAGTGCATCTTTATCCGGTAATGGGGGAAAAGGAGTATGAGGTTCAACCTGGTACCAAAAAACGGTCGAGGCAATATCATCCTGCAAAGGAAGATAACGCCCGTCAGGATGCCAGCCAAGATCCTGTATCGTTACTTTCAGATTTTTCTCAAAACGTATCGGATCAGTAAGATGCCAGCGATACAATCCAAAGCGCTGCGAAACATTGTAATGTCCATCCCCTCTGATGACCTGGCAAAGACCGGAATAAGGCGAAGTAAATTCAGTATAATGACTTTCTGAAATGCCGTCCGCATTTTTCGTCCTTGTATCAAAATCATAAGAGCCGCCAAAATAATCTTCTGTTCCCGTTCCGTTGATGGTAGGAAATTTAGTGTCCCCATCTATATAAAACTTAATTTCCCCTTCGCCCCACCAACCGTTATTATGTACACCGATTGCCATATAAGTTCCAACATACTGGCCGCGTCCTTTTATACTATCGACCAAGGTAAAAACCGATTTATAGGGGACCGGATTTACCCTGCGAAACTGTGCATGAAAATAGGCGGCATCTTTCGGTACTTGCGTTAGAATATAATCTACAGAATAATAAAGAACCATGTCTTTATCATCAATATTTTCCATGGTGATCCTGCACTTTTTTCGAAAAGGCATTGGCCAGTAACAATTAAAAGCGCTTCCTGGATTTACGCAAACAGCAAGCGATTGCAAAGGCGCGTATTGGTTCCACCCCATACAGAAAAAATCGCCAACAGGAACTTCTACGGACGGCGATTTTTCATCATCCCAATAAAAACGTAAGATCGAATTTCTCCAAACACCAGTTGGCGTCATCCATATATGCTGAATAGATCCCGGGCCGTCAATTTCAGCAACGGTAAAAGTAGAATGCGCTTTAATGACAACGCTGGGGCTTACTTTCCAGCCTTGCCCTAGTTTTCTTGAAGGATTTTCTCCGGTGCCTTTTGTAGCCATTCCCCCTTGCCCTTTCGCGCCGTTAAAATTTTCGGGACTGATAGACCGTGACTTTGCATCGGAAAGCCGGTAAATATTTTGAAGGTTAGATTCGACACCATTGAATTGGTCTTGCTGAGCAAAGCAACCAACAGAAATTAAAATGCCTGAAAAAATAAATGTAAAAATCTTATTTCTCATATCATTGGTTTTTGTTAAGTGAATTTAATTTAAAATTTGTATTTGACATTATATCTTTAAATCTATATAACAGTAAACCAACAAATATTAAGTATTTTCATTTCAAAAAATATAAAGATGAGTTTATTTTACAAAGCCTTCCTTTTAAGTTCCGTCTTATTTTATTTCTCTACTAACGTGCATGCTCAAACGCAAAATACCTATTACAATGTAAAAGATTTTGGCGCTAAAGGCGACGGAATTAATATGGATGGAAATGCAATAAATAAAGCGATTGACGAAGCAGCAAAAGCCGGTGGTGGTACTGTTTATTTTCCGGCAGGGAATTATGTAAGCGGGTCTGTTCATCTTAAAAGCAATATCTGTTTATATATCGGGCAGGGAGCAACCTTAATCGCTTCAACTGATTCTACCCAATTTGATAAACCTGAAAAAAGCATAAATGATATTTACCAGGATTATGGCCATAGTCATTTTTACAATAGTTTTATCTGGGGAGAAGACCTTCATGATATTTCAATTATTGGCGCAGGAAAAATTTGGGGAAAAGGATTGGTGAGAAACGGCAGTAAGGGTGATGAAAATCCCAATAAATCTATCAGCCTTTTACGCTGCCGCAACGTGATCATAAGAGACATTACTATTTTTCACGGAGGCTGGTTTGCGATACTTGCTACCGGTGTAGATAATCTCACCATTGATAATTTAAAAGTAGATACCAACCGGGATGGTTTTGATATTGATTGTTGCAAAAATGTAAAGGTTTCTAACTGCTTTGTAAACTCTCCGTTTGATGATGGGATTTGTCTAAAAAGTTCTTTCGCATTAGGCTATTCAAGATCTACAGAAAACGTAACCATTACCAATTGCCAGGTGAGCGGTTATGTAGAAGGAACGCTTCTCGATGGTACATTTAAACGAAATGATCCAAAAAACCATGAGCCAACAGGAAGAATAAAATTTGGAACAGAAAGCAATGGAGGATTTAAAAATATTACGATCAGCAATTGTGTGTTTGACGATTGTCGAGGCCTTGCGCTTGAAACCGTTGATGGTGCTGAACTTGAAGACGTAACCATTTCAAATATTACTATGCGCGATATTGGGAATGCACCATTTTTTATCCGTCTCGGTGCAAGAATGCGTGGCCCTGATTCAATATCAATTGGCGTTTGCAGAAGAATTATCATCAACAATATTGTTGCTTATAATGTAGATGATAAACAAGGTGCAATTATCAGCGGACTGGCTGGTCATTACATAGAGGATTTGCAACTAAGCAACATAAGGATTTATTACAAAGGCGGCGGCCCTAAAGATGCTGCAAATATTACTGTGCCTGAACATGAGAAAGATTATCCTGAACCGGGCAGTTGGAAAACAATGCCTTCTTACGGCTTTTATATAAGGCACGTAAAGGATCTTAAAATGCATGACGTGCAGGTGAGTTATTTGAAAGATGATTACCGTCCGCCTTTTATTTTAGATGATGTAAAAGGAGCCATCCTTTATGATATCCAGGCTGAAAAAAATTCCGGCACTTCTTCTTTTATATTAAAAAATGTGGAAGACATTCACATTTCACAAACGAAAGGTGTAAAAGATTTGGATGTTGAAAAGACAGCAAGAAAAGATTTGTAGCCTTTACAGTAAAGCAACAAATTTTAAAGATTTTTATTTAGACAAAACAACCAAGTTTGGTTGATCAATAGAATAGAATCTAAAAATTCTTCTTTCATTTTTCATTACTTTCGACAAGGCTTTAACGTTTTTGAGTATCGATTTTTTTGTTTGATAAATAACCTGTTCAAAATGGATCCAATCGTTCAAATCTCTCTTGATTTAACTGATATTAATGAAGCACTCGAAACCGCTGACATGGCCCTTCGTGCAGGCGTTGATTGGCTGGAAGCGGGAACACCACTTATCCTTGCAGAGGGACTGCACGGAGTAAAAAAATTACGTGAATCTTTTCCTGGTATTCCAATAGTTGCTGATCTTAAAACAATGGATGGTGGCTTTCTCGAAGCAGAAATGATGGCAAAAGCTGGCGCTACTCATGTGGTGGTAATGGCAAGAGCCCACGAAGAAACGATTAAATGTGTGGTAAAGGCAGGAAAAGAGTTTGGCATCAAAGTCATGGGCGATAACCTTGGAAGTGATGATATGGTTGCGGCAGCTAAATGGCTGGAAGAACTAGGTTGTGATTTCGTAATTCATCATATAGGGTACGATGAGCGCCGTGGGATTGCTGCAAGAGGATTACCCATGCCAAGCCCGCTCGATCACTTGAAAGAAGTGGTAAATGCCGTGAAAGTCCCGGTACAGGCTGTTGGAGGACTCACTTTGGAGCAGGCGATTCTATGTCCTTCTTATGGTGCTCCCTTAGTAGTCCTTGGCGCACCACTTACTATTGATAGTGAAAGTTTTAAAACGGCAGGGGGCGATCTTGAAAGTTCGCTTCGGCTGATTTGCAAGAAGATTCATTCTTACAAACAGTGAATTAAATAATTTTAAAAAAAATGAAATCACCCGCGGTAGTAAACTATGCTCCTGAAAAGGGCTCCGTTGAAATAAGAGAAATTGAAAAGCCGGTTATTGGCGACGAAGATGTGCTTCTTGAAGTTTCTCATGTTGGAGTTTGTGGCAGCGACCTGCATCAATGGACGGCCGATCATAGCTGGCCCGTAAATTACCCTGTAGTACTCGGTCACGAATTCGCCGGAAAAATTGTTGAAACGGGCGATAAAGTTTCGCAATGGAAAAAAGGTGATAGAGTTGTAAGTGAAACCGCAGCAGTTATTGATTCGAATAATCCAATGTCAAGAGCCGGATTTTATAATCTTGATCCCACAAGAAAAGGTTTTGGATACGGAGTAAATGGAGCTATGACAAGATTTGTGCGTGTGCCGGCTCGTTGTTTACATCAGCTACCCGAACAGTTACCATTTGAACATGCCTGCCTTACAGAACCTTGCTGCGTAGCCTATAATGCAGTGGTTGAAAATACAGGGATAAAACCCGGAGACCGTGTTATTGTACTTGGCCCCGGAACGATTGGAATCCTTTGTGCAGCAATGGCCAAACTCTGCGGAGCAGATGTTGCGCTTGTAGGATTGGAATCTGATAAAAGCAGGTTGGCAATCGCGAAGCAATATGGTTGTGAAACCATCACCGGGGATGCGGGAGAATGGGCAACAAAACGGGATGGACTTGGCGCTGATTCTATTATAGATGCAGCCGGCGTAAGTATCACCTTACAACTCGCCATGCAACTGGTAAGGCCAAAAGGAAAGATAACTAAAGTTGGCTGGGGGCCACAACCGTTAGGCTTTTCGTTAGATCCGATCGTTCAAAAAAATATTACACTACAAGGAAGTTTCAGTCATAACTGGCCGATTTGGGAAAGAGTTATTGCTTTAATGGCAAGTGGCCAACTGGATGTAAAACCAATAATAGGCGGTATCTGGCCAATAAGTGAATGGCACACAGCATTTGAAAAAATGCATAAAGGAGAAATAGTAAAGAGTGTACTTAAACCAATATAATTTATGCGTTTAGAAAACAAAGTAATCATTGTCACAGGAAGCACCACCGGAATCGGTAAAGCCATCGCCATACGTTGTGTAAAAGAAGGCGCCAAAGTAGTAATTCACGGACTTGAAGAAGATTGGGGAATATCCATAGTTGAAGAATTGGGAGCAGATAAAGCGGTGCTGCATATTGAAGATCTGAGTGTGGAAGGCTCAACAGGAAGGCTTGTGGATCTTGCTTTACAATCCTTTGGCAAACTGGATGCGATTGTAAATAATGCAGCAATTGTAGCTTCTTCCAATATTCATACAACAGATAAAATTTTCTTACAAAAAATTTTAGCGGTGAATACCATCGCACCATTTCAATTGATAAAAGATGCCTTGCCACATTTGACCAAACAGCATGGTTGTGTGTTGAACATCGGGTCAGTAAATGCATGGTGCGGCGAACCGAATTTGCTCGCATACAGTATGTCTAAAGGAGCGCTAATGACAATGACAAGAAATCTTGGCGACACCTTAAATCGCGAAAACCACGTTCGTGTAAACCAGGTCAATCCCGGTTGGGTTTTAACTGAATCAGAAAAGCTACGAAAAAAAGAGCATGGTTTATCAGCCGATTGGTATAAAGATATTCCACCGGTTTATGCACCGGCGGGGCGAATTATTTTCCCTGAAGAGATAGCTGCGGCTGCCGTGTATTGGCTGGCCGATGAAAGCGGACCAATTTCAGGACAGATAGTTGATCTTGGGCAATTTCCTTTCATCGGTAGAAATCCACCTAAAGATTCGTCAAACATAAAAGAAAGCAAATAAAATATTTCAAGATGCCTAAGTTAGCTGTCTTTCCAAAAGCCTTTATGAATGCATTGTGCAAGACTGGAAGCATGAAAGTTTCAGAATGGATCGAATTAGCAACAAAGTTAGATGTGGAAGGGCTGGAATGGTATGCGGGTTTCCTGGAAATGTCTGATGAATCAAACTGGTCAGTCTTTCGCAGGCAGGTCGAAGATCATGGAAAAGTGATACCCATGATGTGTTGTTCCCCTGATTTTACACATCCGGATATTGCGCACCGGAAAAACGAAATTGAAAAACAGAAAAGATGGATTGACATGACCTATGCTTTGGGCGGATCTTATTGCCGGGTTCTTTCAGGTCAGAAACGCCCTGAGTTGTCAATAGATAAAGGAATCAAATTAGCGGCAGATTGTATTGAGGCTTGTTTGCCTTACGCGCGCGAAAGAAATATCACACTCATTCTTGAAAATCATTATAAAGATGATTTTTGGCAATATCCTGAATTCGCTCAAAAAATGGATGTCTTTTGTAAGTTGGTAGAGAGTATAGATGATCCTTTTTTTGGAGTTAATTATGACCCAAGTAATACCTACCTCGCTGGTGAAGATCCTATTGAACTTCTTAAACGCGTCTCACATAGGGTAGTTACCATGCATGCAAGCGACCGGTATCTTAAAGAAGGAACGCTGGAAGATCTTAGAAAAGAAGAAACAGGAGCAGAAGGTTATGCGAAAAGATTGTGTCATGGTGAAATTGGCAAAGGCTTAAATGATTATGATGCTATTTTTTCGATTTTGAAGGAAGCTGGTTTTAATGGCTGGATCAGTATTGAAGATGGTGTAGACGGGATGGACCAGTTAGAAAGAAGTGTTTCTTTTTTAAGAAAAAAATTGGCTTTTTACTGGCCTTAAAAATTAAGGAATATTGCAAATATAAAATCAAAACTTAAGCAGCGATGAAAGTGAAAACACTATTTCCTTCACAATGTATTCTTGGAGAAAGCCCGCTATGGCATGCTGAAAGAAAATGTTGCTACTGGGTGGACATTGAAAGAGGTATTTTATACGAATACAACTGGTTGTTGCAAACAACACGATCCTGGAAATTTAATGAAAGGCTTTCGTTGGTGAGAGAAGGAAAAGATAACCAATTGATATTGGCATTAGATACTGCGATAGTAAAATTTGATTTGGAGTCAGAACAGATTTCCCCACTCGTTGATATTGAATTACCGGCTTCAGGCAACCGTTGTAATGATGGTGCCTGTGACAGTTTGGGCAGGTTATGGATTGGCACCATGCATCTTGAACAAAAGAAAAATTCCGGCGCATTATATGTAGTGGATAAAAATCTGAAGGTTCATAAAAGGCTTCCAAACATCTCCATTTCAAATGGAATAGTATGGTCATTGGATAAAAAGCGTTTATACTTCATCGATAGTCCGACACAGGTTGTTCAATCTTTTATTTTCGATGAAAAATCCGGCGAAATCATTTTTGAAAAAAACGTAATCCTGGTGCCACTTGAAATGGGAACGCCTGATGGAATGACAATTGATGAAGAAGGAATGCTTTGGATTGCACACTGGGGAGGATTTGGTGTATACAGATGGAATCCTCATAATGGTAAATTGTTAGGAAAAATTGAGCTTCCTGTTCCACAGGTTACTTCGTGTGCATTTGCCGGCGAAAAGCTCGATCACCTTATAATTACTTCAGCAAGAGAAAATTTAAAAACGGAAGAATTAAAAAAATACCCGGAAAGTGGAAATGTTTTTATTGTACAAACCGCTATGAAAGGGATTTTGACGAATAAATGTTTATTGTGAAAACCAAACCCGTGC
>JBBQWJ010000059.1:0-15632 GCA_038210685.1 Chitinophagales bacterium
TTTATATATGACGTATAATTATCTTCCGCTTGATAAAAGCCTTCTCACTTTTCAACAGGTAAAAAATTATTTAAAATATAATCAACTTGTTTCTATCACTTATGCTGCCCATGAAGATATTTTGAAGTGCCGCAGCTATCTCGATCAAAAAATTAAATCTTCCGATGATCTCTTCTATGGCATCAATACGGGTTTTGGTTTTTTACAAAATGTCAGTATCGAGAAAGAACAATTAGAAAAACTGCAAAGCAATTTACTTCTTTCGCATGCCTGTGGCCTGGGTGAAGAAGTGCCTGGTGAAATTGTAAAGTTGATGATGATGCTGAAAATAAAATCTTTAAGTTATGGGTATTCAGGTATAGGGATTGAGGTGGTGAAAAGATTGATGGATATGCACAATAATGAGGTACTTCCTGTTATTTACACCCAAGGTTCTCTTGGCGCATCCGGCGACCTGGCGCCACTTTCTCACATGAGTCTTCCCTTAATCGGCATGGGAGAAGTTAAATTGAAAAGTGAAACAATTACCGCTGAAAAAGCGTTGCAAAAATTAAATTGGCAACCCATTCAATTACAAAGTAAGGAAGGATTGGCGCTGATAAACGGAACACAATTTATGAGTGCTTACGGAATGCATAACCTGGCTAAAGCCGAAAAATTAATGGAATGGTCGAATGTGATTTCTGCGATTTCATTTGACGCTTTTAATTGTAATGCCGATTGTCTCCATCACAAACTACACGAAGTACGTCCTCATGCAGGACAAATTTTTGTAGTGTCACAATTAAGGAACCTATTAAATGGCAGCGAAATTCTTTCACGTAATAAGACGCAGGTGCAGGATCCTTATTCATTTCGATGCATTCCCCAGGTGCATGGCGCTGTAAAAGACACTTTCGATTTTGTACTAAATACTTTTCTTGTTGAAATAAATTCGGTTACTGATAATCCCAATATTTTTCCCGATGAGGACACCATCGTGAGTGGCGGAAATTTTCATGGTGAACCATTGGCATTTGCCCTTGATTACTTATCAATTGCCATAAGTGAACTTGCCAATATTTCTGAAAGAAGAACTTTCCAGTTGTTAAGCGGGCAAAGAGATCTTCCCTTATTTTTAGTAAAAAATTCCGGGTTCAATTCAGGGTTAATGATTCCACAATACACTGCTGCTGCAATTGTTAGCGAGAATAAACAACTATGTACACCCTCTTCTGTTGACTCTATTTCATCCTCTAACAACCAGGAAGACCACGTGAGCATGGGTGCTAATGCAGCCACAAAATGTTACCGGGTAATTAACAATGTCGAAAAAGTTTTGGCTATAGAATTACTGATCGCTATCCAGGCGCTGGAATACCGAAGACCTTTACATTCATCTCCTGGAATAGAAAAGCTGGTAAAAGAATTTAGAAAGAAAATCGCTTTCAATGAAAACGACCGGTTTTTACGTGACGATCTGATTAATGCCATTGAGTTTATGAGAAGTTATGAATTGGAAAATTAAAATACTTTTAAATGAAAGAAAAACTAAAAATAGCGAAGGAACAATTAATCAATAAATGGATAAAAGCCTTTGATGAAATTGGCGAATTTAATTTTGCTGAATCAAAAACAGTTAAAATAAAATATGCAATAACGTCTCGTTTCGATTTACATGATGACAAGAATGGGAGAATAAAACAGAGCGGAAAATTATGGGATAAAAAACCAGATGATAAAATGGATTACCATGAATATGGATTAGATCATAATGGTTTTCCGACTGTTACAAAATTTAGGCATTCCTGGAATAAAATTGACTGAATCGGCTTTTATAAAAGAGACGAAAACTTTGTTGAATATATTGAATTCTGTTTGAACACTAAAGTTCCTTCAGCCATTAAGAGAATTATTTTTGAAAAGTGTAAAAAAAGTTCGTATCAGTCTTTAAGAATAAATGGTGGAGCATCACATTTCAATGTTTCATCAAAGGAGGAAATAGTAAAAAACATTATAGTAAAAGAATGGAAAGTATTAAACTGGTTTTAAATTATAACGTCATCTATCTTTTTAATCTAATAAATCATGGTTCAGACAAAATACGATCCCGTAAAATATAAAACGCCCACCGGCAACGAAATCTCTTGCAAAGGCTGGGTACAGGAAGCAGCTTTAAGAATGCTATTAAACAACCTCAATCCTGAAGTGGCCGAAAAGCCTGATGAATTAATTGTGTATGGAGGACGCGGCAAAGCTGCAAGAAATTTTGAAAGCCTTGACCTTATTATAAAAGCTTTAAAGGAACTGGAAAATGATGAATCGCTTTTGATACAAAGCGGTAAACCTGTGGCAATGCTGAAAACGCATACCAACGCGCCACGCATTTTAATTTCCAATTCGCAACTTGTTCCAAAATGGGCCACTTGGGAAGTATTTGATGAACTGGAAAAAAAGGGTTTGATGATGTTTGGGCAAATGACGGCGGGCTCATGGATCTACATCGGCAGCCAGGGAATTGTGCAGGGAACTTATGAAACGTTTGGCGCCGTTGCTAAAAAACATTTTAATAATTCACTAAAAAATACTTTAAGCGTTACCGCCGGCCTTGGCGGAATGGGAGGTGCCCAGCCTCTTTCTATCACGATGAACAATGGTGTTTGCCTGGCAGCAGAAGTGGATAAATCACGAATAGAAAAAAGATTAAAAACACGCTATCTCGATGAGTTGATAGAAAATATTGATGAAGCAATTGATAAAGCGATAAAATCAAAAGAAGAAGGTAAAGCATGGAGCATCGGCGTTCATTGTAATGCTGTTGCCCTACTGGAAAAGCTTTTAGAAAGAAATATTGAAGTTGATATTTTAACCGATCAAACTTCTGCGCACGACCCGCTGGTTGGCTACATTCCTTACACGCTCACTCTTGAGGAAGCAAATCAATTGCGCGAATCTGATCCTAAAAAATATGTTGAACTTTCTTATGCTGCAATGAAAAAGCATGTTGAACTTATGCTTGAATTACAAAAAAGAGGCGCAGTCACTTTTGATTATGGCAACAACTTACGGGCACGCGCACACGAAGCGGGATTGAAAGATGCTTTTGATTTTCCCGGTTTTGTTCCTGCTTATATCAGGCCACTTTTTTGTGAAGGCAAAGGCCCATTTCGATGGGCAGCACTAAGCGGGGACCCGGAGGATATTCGTGTAACCGATACCGTTATGATGGAACTTTTTCCCGAAAATGAGGGAATGATAAGATGGATAAAAATGGCGCAGGAAAAAATTGCCTTCCAGGGATTGCCCGCACGAATTTGCTGGATAGGCCAGGGAGAAAGAGAAAAAGCAGGACTTGCATTTAATGAACTGGTACGGACCGGTAAAGTAAAAGCGCCCATTGTTATTGGCCGGGATCATCTAGACACGGGTTCTGTTGCAAGTCCTAATCGTGAAACAGAAGCGATGCTAGACGGAAGCGATGCTGTAGCAGACTGGCCGGTTTTAAATGCTTTAGTAAATACCGCAGGCGGCGCCAGTTGGGTAAGCTTTCATCATGGTGGTGGTGTGGGGATGGGATATAGTATTCACGCCGGCATGGTGATCGTTGCAGACGGCACCGACGAAAGTGCGTCTAAGCTTAGCCGTGTGTTGAGAAACGATCCCGGCCTGGGAATCATCCGGCATGCGGATGCGGGCTATGATGTAGCAAAAGATTATGCAAGAAAATTTAACCTGGATATTAAGGAAAGATTGAAATAAAAAATAGAAATTCTGCTTTTTTATTCGTTTACTGCTTAACGCTAATTTACTTTAACTTCCGGCACCCCGGCAAGTCTGTTTGTAAGAGGAAGTTCGAAATAGAAAGTACTTCCTTTGCCTGATTCACTTATTACCCCAACCCTACCACCAAGGATTTCTATTACTTCTTTGCAAATAAAAAGGCCGAGGCCTAAGCCAGGGAAAGTATTTAGATTAGGGCCTGAAACCCGGTAAAAACGCTCAAATATCTTATCCTGTTCTTCCAAACTTATTCCTTTTCCCATGTCCTGTACCGAACAAACCACCTTATCTTCCTGCCTTTCTAGTGAAACAATTATTTTTTTGCTGTCTGACGCATATTTTATTGCATTGCTGATAAAATTGCAGATCACCTGGCGAATTCTTTCTTTATCTGCATAAACAGAAGCAGCCGTGTTGTTTTTTAAAACAATTTCCTGCGTTAAACAAATCGGGTGCATCTCCAAAATTATTTCTGACACCAGGTCATTCAGCATAAACAGTTCTTTATTAAAAACCAATTGCCTCTTTTCAATTTTGGAGGTATCAAGTAAATCATTGATCAAAGAAGTAAGTTTGTTGATCTGCAAATCCATTCTTTCCAACATGGTTTTGTGCTCCAAGTCCTTAAAGCTTTCAGCACCCATCAAAAGCAATTGGGTATAAGCTTTCAAAGACGTAACCGGCGTTTTAAGTTCGTGACTTGCAATACTAAAAAATTCATCCCTTCTGTATACCAGATCTTCCGTTTCACGTTGAACCTTATCTTTCTGTGCAGTAAACTCATGAAGATTATCGCGCATTTTTTTAATGGAAATACCTAGCAGGTCTTCCTCGCTGCGAAGTTTTACCTTCACCTCAAAATTTCCACGCCCTATTTGGTTAGCAGCCTGGGCCAGTTCATGGTTATTTTTATCTATATCAACAATACTTTTAGCAAGATTTCCAATAATTCCCCTGGGCATATTTTTTAGCTCTAGGTCTGTTGCTCCTTTTGAAATTTTAGAAGCAGCCAGTTTAATTTCGTTTAGCAAGCTATGAATATGATTTACAATGTAGGCCTCAAATAGGATAAGCAGTAAAATAGCAAAAACCATAAATGAAAGCGTTTTCTTTTTCGTATCCTTTTCATTCTGGTATATTTGCCGCATTATTATATCAGCGCTTTGCCAGAGTGCACGTTGTTGTTGCCTCAGCCTTATCATGGCTTTTGTTGAAACCTCCCAAAACTGTTTAGCAGTATAGGTGCTACCAAATTTAAAGGTGCTGAAAACTTTATCGAAATAATTAAGTGTTGCGCCATACTCAGTTCCGATTTTATTTTCCTTATATATTTTAATAGCTTGCGGAGGCGCTTTTAATAAGAACTCTGTTTCATAGGTATTAAAAACCTTATAAGCGCCAAGGGTTCCAAACAATGTTTCAAACACATACTTTTGGGTAAATAGCACATTAAAAACATTGGTGCGAATGATGCCGAGATAGGTGATCATTTCCGATAGTTTTTTTTGGGCTACAAGATCGGGATACGCTGCTTGAAGAAAGGTATTGGTCGGCAATGAAGATGAAAGCAGATTCAACCTGAAGATCGCATCTGTATAATATTGCATGATGCCATCGCTATTCGTTTTTAAAGAATCAATTCCAATTCTTACGGTATCAAGCTCATCTAAAAAAGTATATTTTGGAAATTGCCTATAGGAGGGATCATTGCTTTTTTTAATTAGATTGATAATTGAATCAGTTCTTTTCCTGTGATCCAAAAGCCTGCTATAGCCTGTATCATTAAGGGCATAAAAGTAACTATACCGACGTTCCCTTGTAAGCTCGGCTACCAATTCAGCCACATTCTGGGATTGCTGGATATGCTCAATGTAGTTACCTAACAATTTCACCTCTTTCGATTTCTCCTGGTAAAACATTAATGAGAAATAAATCAAAAACAAAATAGGAATGACCCCTATCAAAAGTAATTTGGCCTTAAGCGATAAATTTCTAAAACGAGCTATCATTTTTTGATAGAATGGATATTATGGACAGGATTATGACTAAGAATATTACGTACACAAATAATACCAAACTATTACAAACAAAATCCTACTAATTCAATATCCTAAAATCCTACCTCATTCTATTTCACTTAATAGTATTATTTAACGGGAAATTAGGCCAATTTTCCCGCCTTTAATCAATTTTCGGGGAAATCTCATAGCGGTTACTATAACCATTGTGAGAAGATGGTTCTTCATAATAATCAGCCGCTGTCATTGTTATCTGAGTATCGCTGGTAAAGTTATAGTCAACTGTATCTCTTAAATACTGGAACGATACCATACTAACAAAATTGCAATAATTATCTGCCAATATCGCCGCATATAAATGAAAAACAGCTAGTTAAAAATCTTCTTGGCATGTAATGTGTAGCTAAAAAGACAAACATAAGAAATTACAACTATTGCTGCTTTTCCTTATATATTTTTCAACAATAAAAATTAAATAAAAAATGAAACACAAAAACGTAAAAAATAGAAATTATTTAGCTTTAACGGGGGTTTTAATACTCGCACTTATTATCGCACTCCCTTCATGTAGCAGGAAAATGACTTTCGAGACTTCCCGTGTTGTTCCTGGTGCTTCAGGTTCTGTAAAGGTTAAAAAAGGAAAAAACAATAATTACCAGGTAGAGGTAAAAACGCTCCACCTCGCAAAGCCGGGAGATTTAACTCCGCCTAAAGAAGTATATGTGGTATGGATGAACACAGAGGATAATACTGTTAGAAATATAGGAAAGATAGAAAGTTCATCTGGGCTTCTTTCTCAAACATTAAAAGGAAATTTAAAAGCTACAGCTACATCCAAGCCTACTTCATTTTTTATCACTGCCGAAAGTGATGGCAATACTCAATATCCGGGCAACCAGGTAGTTCTTCGTACAAAATAAACGTTTTCTTTAATCAGTTTTAAATAGTTTTGCAGCTGAGTAAAACTATATATTTTGAATATTATTGACCTTCTGCACCAGCCGTGGCCTTGGTATGTTGCAGGACCTATTATTGGGTTAACTGTTCCACTTCTTCTACTTGTTGGCAATAAAATGCTGGGTATTTCCAGTAGTTTAAGACACATTTGTGCCGCTTGCTTCCCGGGTGAAATTTCCTTTCTTAAATACAACTGGAAGGACCAAATATGGAATCTCTTTTTTGCAGGCGGCCTTTTGATTGGCGGTTTTATAGGGGGAGTATTATTAAAACCTGTTACGCCTATGCCATTGTCGAATGCTACTGTTAAAGATTTAGGTTCTTACGGCATCACAGCTACGCAACATCTTTTGCCAACAGAGATTTTTAGCTGGGCAGCCCTGCTCACCTGGCAACATTTGATCATTATTATCGGCGGAGGTTTCCTGGTTGGCTTTGGAACACGCTATGGCAATGGGTGCACGAGCGGGCACGGCATTTTTGGTTTATCAACTTTACAATGGCCATCGCTTGTTGCAGTGGTCTTATTTTTCGCCAGTGGCATAATTACAACCCATTTTATTTTACCCTTACTACTTAAATAAATGAAAAAGAAAAACTTTTTTTTCCTTCTACTTGGAATTATTTTCGGGATCACTCTTATAAAAGCAGATGCTGTTTCATGGTTTCGTATGCAGGAAATGTTTCGTTTCCAGGGTTTCCAGATGTATGGAATTTTTATGACGGCCATACCTACAGCAGCCCTTTCAGTCTTCCTTATCCGTAAGTTTAAAATTAAAACATTTGATGGTGAACCCATTCAGATTATTAAAAAGAAATTTCATCTCGGTTTTATCTTCGGTCCAATCCTTTTCGGTATGGGTTGGGCATTAACCGGAGCCTGCCCGGGGCCAATTTATGTGCAAATTGGTAGTGGGTTAACTATTGCTATTCTCACTTTGATAAGCGCTCTTGCAGGCACCTGGGTTTATAGTTATTTAAAGTCAGGATTGCCTCACTAGTAAACCTGCCTACCGGCAGGCAGGCAGGCCAACAAATTTTGAAGATTTTTATTTTTTTCTGAAGAAGATTCTAACAGGCACTCCGGTTAGTTCAAAATTCTCGCGCAACTGGTTTTCAAGATAATTCTTATACGGCGTTTTTATATCATTTGGATAATTACAAAAGAAAGCAAAGGAAGGAACAACAGTAGGCAATTGCGTAACAAATTTTATTTTAACCGCATGGCCTCTCACAACCGGTGCGTGATAAGATTCCATCGATTTTTGCATTACTTCATTCAATTTTGAAGTAGGAATTTTCTGCATGCGGTTATCATATACCTTCAATGCTGCTTCCATCGCCTGAAAAATACGCAGCTTTTCAGTTGCGGAAATAAACAGGATCGGCACATCATTAAACGGCGCCAATTTTTTCTTTAAAGATTTTTCATAATCGCGCGCTGTGTTCGTTTCTTTTTTCATCACATCCCATTTATTCACCAGCACTACAATTCCTTTTCCTTTTTTGGTAGCCAATGAAAAAATATTCAAATCCTGCGCAGTGATTCCTTTTTCAGCATCCAATAATAAAATGCATACATCAGCTTCGTCCACAGCGCTGATTGCCCGAATCACCGAATAAAACTCAAGGTCTTCACTCACCTTTTTCTTCTGCCTTATTCCGGCAGTATCAATTAAAATAAATTCTTTATTGAACAAGTTATAAGTAGTATGAACGGCATCTCTTGTAGTGCCCGCAATTTCGCTAACAATAGTACGCTCCTGCCCTGTAAGCGCATTGAGTAAAGAGGATTTGCCTACATTCGGTTGGCCAATAATAGCAAACTTTGGAACAGTAGTTGGCTCCTCGACTTTTTCTTCCGGAATTCTTGAACCTATTTCATCCAGTAGTTCACCGGTGCCGGAACCACTTATAGAAGAGAGAAAAAATATTTTTTCAAACCCAAGACTATAAAATTCTGCAGCCTCAAGTTCACGTGTGTAATTGTCAACTTTATTCACAACAAGATACACGGGCTTTGGCGATCTGCGCAGCATTTCAGCCATTTCCTGGTCGAGAGAAGTAATGCCTGTAGCAACATCAACCATAAATATAATGGCATTCGCTTCAGAAATAGCAATGTGAACCTGCTTGCGGATCTCGCGCTCAAAAATATCCTGGCTATCGGCCACAAAACCACCGGTATCAATAACATTAAAAGTTTTGCCAGCCCAATCTGTCACTCCATACTGGCGATCGCGGGTAACGCCGCTTATATCGTCAACAATAGATTTTCGTTGTTCCAGCATCCGGTTAAAGAAAGTGCTTTTACCCACATTTGGCCTCCCGGTAATTGCGACAGTGTAAGACATTTATTTAGAGTTGAGATTCAAGTTACCGATTCTTTTCGGCATGCAAATAACGGAAAGTATTTGCACAAAGCATCCATATCAGCCTTTATAAGCCATAAATAAACATTTATTTATAATAGGAAATAGAAATAAGCCGAATTTGTTAGTTCACTGTATTTAAATGATATCCTTTTTTTTATGGTCACCTGAATTTGTTTTTATTGATTTCAGGTCTATATAAAAATCAGGATAAGATTTTTTTACGGCATCTGCCTCATGGATAATGGTGTTTCCATTAGCACCTAACGCTGCAACTGCTGCTGCCATTGCAATACGATGATCATTGTGTGAAGAGACATTAGCGCCTTTTACTTCCATACCTCCCTTTATCATCATCAGATCTCCATTCAATTCTACCTTCACATTCAATTTTTTAAATTCATCTCTCAAAGCGATGGCCCTGTTACTTTCTTTAAATAAAAGCCTGTTTACCCCTTTAATAGTTGTGGTTCCTTTGCAATAAGAAGCAAGCGCCACCAAAGGAGGAAACAGGTCAGGACAATGAGTTGCATCAAATTCAAAAGCAACTAATTTGTTTTTCTTTATAGTGATCTCATTTTTATCGATAGTAACATCGGCTCCACAATCATACAAAGCTTCCATAATATTTTTATCGCCCTGGCATGAGTTAAGATCAGCGCCGGTTATTGTGATTTGCCCGGCAACGGCACCGGCTACCAATAAAAACGCTGCATTGCTCCAATCACCTTCCACTGTGTATTTTATACTATGAGGCTGCAAGGGTTCTCTCGGAAAAATGGTAAAGACCTCATAATTCTGATTTTCAATTCTGAAACCAAAAGCCTTTAAAACAGCAATCGTAAGATCAATATAAGGCCTGCTTGAAAGGTCTTTTACAGTAATACTAACGGGACTCGTACACGATTTTGAAAATGCAAATAACAAGCCGGTTAAAAATTGTGAGCTCAAAGATCCATCAACCACAATATTTTTGGGATGGAGAGGACCGCATAAAGTAACCGGCAACTTCCCTTCATTTGAATTTACTTCCACATCCAGCAAGGGAAGAATTTTATCAAAAAAATCCATCGGCCTTTTTAAAATACTTCCTTCTCCCGTAAACGTTATATCATAATTAAACAGACCGGCAATAGGTGCAAACATCCGCATTGACAAACCACTTTCGCCAACATTAACGATCACATTTTTTTCAGGAAACTGTGAACGGAAAATATAATCATTTGAAGTAATTGCCATTTTATTGCTCACCTTATTAATAGTGGCACCGAGCTTAGTTATAATATTGATAGCGGCTTTTTCATCATTGCTATTGCCGAAATTATCGATAATGGTGGTGCCGGGAGTAATCAATGCGGCAGCGCACGCACGCTGCATCGAGCTCTTTGAAGGCGGTACTTTTATGGTTCCCGAAACAGAAGATGGTGTAATTGTAATGTCCACAGTAGTATTTATCAATTTGAATTATGACCAGATATTTTTAATTAAGTGCATCAAATATTTGACGCAATTCCAGCAAAGGAATTTTTTTGATGGATGCTTTTCCTATCTCATCCAACACAACAAAATTCATCTCCTTTCCTGATTTCTTTTTATCGTGCAACAAAATATTCCACGTCTTTTCTTTATCAAAATCAAAAGCTACAGGCAGCTTATATTGAGAAAGTAATTGCTTTACTTTTTCGGTATCTTTTTTTGAAAATCCCTTTATTTTTTCTGAGATAACACAAGCGGCTATCATACCAATGCTGATGGCGCTTCCATGTGGCAGCTTCGCTGTATTTTCAATGGCATGCCCGATCGTGTGGCCAAAATTGAGCAACTTTCTTTCACCTGTTTCATACTCATCACTCACCACAACATTGTATTTTATATCTACATTCTGCTGAATTAGTTTTCCAATATTTTCTAAAGAAGAATGAAAATAATCAAGAGAGTTTTCATGCAATAGATGAAACATTCTTTCATCTTTGATACATGCATGTTTAATAATTTCTGCAAAACCATTTATCCATTCCTCGCCAGGAAGCGTTTCTAAAAAAGAATAATCATACAGCAAAAATTGAGGATGCCTGATAACGCCAACCAGGTTTTTATAAACTCCCACATCAACACCATTCTTTCCCCCGATACTCGCATCCACCATTGCCAAAATACTTGTTGGCACAAAACCAAATTTTACACCACGCATATAAACCGATGCCGCATAGCCCGTAATATCTGTTACTACACCACCGCCAACACCAATGACAAAAGTTTGCCTGTCTGCATTCAATTCAATTAGCCGGTTAATTACTTCATCAACCGCATTTTGATTTTTGTATTGTTCCCCGGCTTTTAAAACGATCGTCTTCCAGCCAGAAAACTTTTCAGATTGTGTTGCAAAAATATTTTCGTCAGTAACGAGGATCGTATTTTCTTTTTCAACAAGGTTCTGTAAAATTGCAAAATTTGCATCGAAATATACACTTACAGATTTGTCAGAAAACCGATATTTTTTTTCAATCATTTCTTTATTCTTCATTCATTATTTTATTTTGATGGTTGATACTTTCCATATGAACGGCATCAAAATATTTGGTAATAAAGTCTTTGCTCAGATCGAATTTATCCCCCTTCAGAAAAGCTTTTGCAAGAATTTCATTCCAGCGGTTTGTTTGTAAAATAGTGATGTTATTTTCTCTTTTATATTCACCTATTTTATTAGAAATTTTCATCCGTTGTCCGAGCAGGGCTAACAGTTCATCATCTAAATGGTTGATCTGTTCCCTCAATTTGGCAAGTGCAGTTAAGAATTCTTTTTCATCTGTATTTTCAAAACGCCACTTCAGGTTATCAAGCATTTCAGCTAATCTTTCAGGCGTAATTTGTTGTTTTGAGTCACTCCATGCCTTATCAGGATCAATATGCGTTTCAATCATCAATCCGCCAAAATCAAGATCAATACTTTTTTGAGCAATCTCCTGCAAGCCTGTTCTGTTACCGCAAATATGCGAAGGATCGCAAATGAGAAGCATTTCAGGAAACCTTCTTTTCATTTCAATTGGCAGGTGCCACATTGGTGCATTCCGGTATTCTGTATTTCCATAATTAGAAAATCCACGATGAATCATTCCAATATCTTTCATACCTACTTTTTGCAGGCGCTCTATACCACCGCTCCATAATTCAAGATCAGGGTTGATTGGATTTTTTATTAATACCGGCACGTCAACTCCGCGCATTGCATCGCACACTTCCTGCACACTAAAAGGATTTACGGTAGTTCGTGCACCTATCCAAAGTATGTCCACATCAAATTGCAATGCCATCTCAACATGCTTTGCTGTTGCCACTTCCACGGCTATCGGAAGACCCGAAACCTTCTTTGCCTGATCAAGCCATGGTAAGCCTTTTACACCAATTCCTTCAAACATGCCAGGCTTGGTTCTTGGTTTCCATATTCCTGCGCGAAGCACATCAACCTTTCCGGTTTTTGCCAGTCGTGTAGCCGTTTCCACTACTTGCTCTTCTGTTTCGGCACTGCAAGGACCGCTAATAACCAATGGACGTTTGTTCCATTTTTCCTTAATTACATCTTTCATCGTTTTTGTTTCTGTTTGTATTGTAAAATTAATTTTAAAAATTTTATTGTTTTTGTTTTCGTTCTATTTTATAATTCTTGATATTTTATTAGCGTTTTCCATCAATTCTTTCAGGTACTCATAATTTTCCTTTTCAAGACAACTCTTAAATTTTCTTAATTGGGAAATATGTTCGTTTAAAACATCCAGCACATTTTCTCTGTTCTGCATAAAGATGGGCGCCCACATTGAAGGGTTACTTTTTGCCAGCCTTACTGTACTTTCAAAACCACCGCCTGCCAGCTCAAAAATCGCGTCTTCTTCTCTTTCCTTTTCCAAAACCGTATTTGCTAAAGCAAAAGATGTAATATGAGAAATATGGCTCACATACGCTGCATGAATATCGTGACTTTCAGCATTCATATAAGCGAGATGCATACCAAACGATTTATAAATATTTTCCACCACGCTAACGGCATCTTCATCACTCTTTTCCTTTTCGCAAATCACACACGATCTGCCTTTAAAAGCGTCTCGCACTGCAGCTTCCGGCCCACTATATTCTGTTCCCCACATAGGATGTGTAGCCACAAATCTTTTTCTCTTTGGATGGTTTTCTAATGCCTTGCACAATACATATTTTGTAGATCCTGCATCGGCCACAATTTGTTTATCAGTTACTAAATCCATTATTTGTTCTATCACAGGGATGGTAACATCAACAGGAATGGCCACATAAATAAAATCACTTTTCTTCACCGCCTCTTCCAAAGGCAAAGCTTCGTCAATGATGCCAAGTTCTTTGGCTTTATCAAGACTTGCAGCAGTTCTGCTGACACCAATTATGTTTTTTGCAAAACCTTTATCTTTTAATGCCAGTGCAAAGGAACCGCCGATCAAACCAACCCCAACTATGGTTACATTTTCGAAAAATAAAGCCTCCCCTAAATCCCCTCCATGAGAGGGGACTTCGGAACTCTTCAATTCCAAGAGCGCTCTGTTTTCAATTTCTTTTTTTCCCTTTTTCATTTTCGATTCTGTTTATTGCTTCGTCAAGTTTTTCTTCATTGGTACACAAACTCACCCTTACATATTGATTACCGGCATTACCAAAAATTCCTCCGGGCGTAATAAACACATTTGCGCCCTGCAATACTTCATCACTCAATTCAAATCCATCTTTAAAATCTCCAGGAATAGAAGCCCACACAAACAATCCAGCCTGGTTTTTATCATAAGAACAATTCAATAGGTCAAGTAACTCAACAACTTTTTCACGCCTTTTTTTATAGACTTCATTTACCGAATCATACCAATCCTGTCCTAACTCCAAAGCCTTGGCAGCAGCCAGTTGTAGTGGTAAAAACATTCCGCTGTCCATATTACTTTTAAACCGAAGCACTTCTGCAATTCTTTCTTTTGCTCCACAAAGCATTCCCACTCTCCAACCCGCCATGTTATGGCTTTTACTAAATGAATTCAATTCAATAACCACCTCTTTTGCACCTTCAATACTTAATAAACTCATTGGATGATCATTAAGAATGAAACTATAAGGATTGTCGTGGCAAATAAGTATCTGGTGTTTTTTTGCAAAGGAGATCAGTTTGGTAAACATTTCGTGTGTTGGTAACTGTCCGGTCGGCATTTGCGGATAATTGACAAACATAAGTTTTACCTTTTGCAAATCCAGTTTTTCCAATTCATCAAAATCCGGGCACCAGTTATTTTCTTTTTTAAGCGTATATGCGATAACGTTAGCCCCGGCAATTGTTGCGGCGCTTTTGTATGTGGGATAACCAGGATTGGGAATGAGTACCACATCACCAGGATTGATATACGTCATACAAATGTGCATGATGCCTTCTTTGCTTCCAATGAGAGGCAAAATCTCAGTATCCGGATTAAGATCAACATTGTACCATTTTTTATACCAATTAGAAATCGCGTTTCTAAGTACCGGGCTGCCCTTATAGCTCTGATAGCCATGCTGGTTAGACTTCGAAGCTTCTTCTGCCAGGGTTTTGATCACATCAGGATGAGGAGGAAGATCAGGACTTCCAATTCCCAAATTGATCACATTTTTCCCGGCCTTATTCATTTCATCTATTTGCCTCAGCTTAGTCGAAAAATAATATTCTTCAATACCTGAAAGACGATCAGATACTTTTCCGATTTTGCCTATTTTCCCGTTATTTTCATGAATTGCATTCATCACTTTTATTTAAACTATTTATTAACCAGCGTTTTTTCCATTTTTATAAACACCGTATACTTTAATATCTGCAGTTAAAGGTTTTATATTTTGGAGTACGTCATTGAGTTGTTCAAGATGGGTAAATTCACAATCCACATGAAAAGAATATCTCCAGTCACTGCCAGGAATTGGCATCGATTGCAGCTTACTTAAATTCACATCACCGTCGGAAATTTTTGTTAGCACTCTAGCCAGGCTACCCTTGGAATGATCTGTTTGAAAGATGAGTGAAGCCTTGTTCGCGTCGCTTATTTCCTTCACTGAAGATTCATTTTCCAAAACCCAAAACCGTGTGTAATTATTTTTTTGTGTATGAATATTTGGGACTATCATATCCAATTGATAAAGTTCAGCAGCCAGTTCACCGGCGATGGCGGCAATATGCTTACTTCTGTGTTGATGCACATGCTGTGCACTAAGCGCGGTATCTTCCGTTTCAATTAATTTCCAGTTGTGTTTTTCTAAAAAATCAGTGCATTGCAACAATGCCATCGGATGAGAATGAACTTCGCGAATATCATCCAGTGTAACTCCGGGATTCACCAGTAGATTTTGATTCACCTGAAGATAAATTTCTCCTACGATCTTCAATTTGCTTTTTTGCAACAAATTGTAATTCGGCAAAATGCTTCCTGCAATTGAATTTTCGATAGCCATAAGGCCACCATCGCTCTTATTTTTGTCGTCGGCAATTTTTATCACTTCA
>JBBQWJ010000060.1:0-15228 GCA_038210685.1 Chitinophagales bacterium
CTTTCTGCCACTTCTTTCTGGAACATCCCAATCACCTCAGGAACATATTCTTTCCAATCAAGCACTTTAAATAAAATTTGCGTAGAAATATTATAAGGAAAATTTCCGATGACTGTAAACGGTTCATCAAAAGGCCTGTCAATTTCTAAAAAACTTTTATGGATCAGATCGTTTTTTAGAGATGGAAACTGTTTTATCAAAAAAACTATTTTCTCATCATCCAATTCTACCGCTTTAAAATGAATATTGGGAATCTTTACTAAATGTTTGGTGAGCGCACCACCGCCGGGACCAACTTCCAGCAAATTATTAAAAGGATGTTGCATCAATGCAGCGATAATTTTATCGACCACTTTTTCATCTTTTAAAAAATGCTGGCCTAGAGATTTTTTGAGTTTATGCATTGGTTGCAAGATAGTTTATTGGTAAATTAGTTTATTGGTTAACTGATTTATTGGTTAACTGGTTTATTGGTTATTATTAGTTTGTTAGATTGTTTTATTGTTAGAAAATAACTTTTAAAATTATTTGTTCGTTTACTGTAATTTTCGAATTATTGAATTTTCAAATTTTCACATTGATACACACAACAAAAGGAATTGTTTTAAGAACCATAAAATATGGTGAAACGAGTGTGATCGCTTCCATTTTTACCGAACTCTTCGGAGTGCAATCTTATTTGGTAAATGGTGTCCGCACTTCAGGAAAAACTTCAAAAGCGCACTTTTTTCAACCTTCTTCTATTTTGGAAATGGAGGTTTATCACAACGAATTAAAAAATTTGCAACGGATCAAAGACCTTAAATGGAGTGCGCTTTATAAAAATATTTTGAGTGATGTTACTAAAAATTCTGTTGCGCTTTACATGGTTGAGCTTTTGCAAAAATGCCTGAAACAACCTGAAAAGAACGAAGATCTTTTTAATTTTTGCGAAGATGCTTTTCTGCAATTGGATAAGTCCGACAATGAAGTGACCGCTAATTTTCCTATCTATTTTTCTATTCAGATCGCACAGATACTTGGTTTCCGTTTACTGGATAATTATTCTGAAAAAAGGAACATTTTCAATTTACATGAAGGAAGTTTTTCTGATGATAATTCAGCTTCGCTTAATCACCTCAGCAAAGAATTAAGCTTTCATATTTCCGAATTATTAAAAGCCGTTCATCCGCAGGACCTTCATGAAATTAAGCTCAACAGAAACATACGGTCATCCATTTTAAAAAGCCTTGAAAACTTTTACGTATGGCATGTTCCTGAATTTGGAACCATGAAAACGTTGAATGTTTTGTCGGAAGTTTTAGGATAGGCCTCATCCCTCTCGATAATTATCGACTTCAAAGGAGAAGGACGGGCAGCCTCATCCCTCCCGATAGTGATCGGGGCTCCAAGGGAGAAGGTCACGCTTACCATAATTATAGTAATCTATTAATTCTTGATTTCTCAGTTATTTGTTCTCCTTTCATATTTTCAATTAAAACAACTCCCGGCTTTTTGCCCTTTTCAAAACTTCCTAAAACAGAATCCATTTGCAAAGCTTTTGCTCCATTTAAAGTTGCCCATTTCAAAAGCGTTTCTGTTTTTATCGAAGGAAATTTTTGAACGATCGTTTTTGTTTCTTCCAGGATATCTAACTGGTGATTGGAAGCCAAACTATCAGTTCCTAAAATGATGTTGCAATTATTTTTTACAAAAAGATCAACATCAGGCAATGTATTTTCAATGTATAAATTCGCATTCGGGCAAAGACAAAAAGAGATCAGTTGGTTAGAATTTTTATTCTGACTAATAAAATCAAGATCCTGTTGCTTTGTAAAAGTATTATGCACCAAAATAACCGAAGCTGCAGTTGCAAATCTTTCGAAATAACTTTCAACGCTTCTTATTTTTTTTGCTTGATAAAATGAATTATCAATCTTCATCATTTCGTACATTTTTGTAAAATCCCCTTTTCCTTCCATAAAAAAAACATCTTCCTGCGGAGATTCCTGGTTGTGTATGCTGATCGTTTTCCCGGCAAAAAAAGGAACCATCCTGTTCCATAATTCTTCAGAAACTGAATAAGGCGCATGAGGAACAATAGAAGCTTCCAAGCCTTTCTTTTCAAATTCGTCAAAAATGCTTTTGCTCTTTTCGAATCTTACTTCTGCAACCTGCGGAAGCCAACCGCTTGTTTCGATGAAATTATAATATTGAAGATTTTTCTTTTGCTTTTGCGCCACCGATAAAGAATTATTGGAAATATCTCCAACTGCAATGATTCCTTTCATTTTCATTTCCTGTTCTGCAATTTCCATTGCATGCAAAATTTCGCTTTCATCAAAATGTCTTTCTGAAACTACTTTAAAAACGAAATCAATCAATCCCGTTTTTTCAGGAATGATATTTTTTAAATGTGACAATTCGAGATGACAATGTGCATTTATAAACCCAGGCGAAAGAATGCCTTCGAAAACTTCCAAATCTCCACCTGCATCCGTCTGCTCAACAATATTTATTATTTTGCCTTCCTCATCTGTAATGAGAACATTTTCACTCTTTAATATCTTTGTACCGGTAAATAAATGGTCAGCTTTAAATTTTCGATATCGCATGTAAAAAGGATTAGATTAATTTTGCCCACAATTATCAAAGATAAAGGGTAAAAATTTCTACATAAACTGGTTCACAATTTACCCAACAACTACAAAATAAAATTTTATAAAAAGATATGCTTGAAAAACTGGAAGCAATAAAAGCAAGATTTGAGGAATTGGCAGTCGCGCTTTCCAATCCCGAAATTGTGAGCGATAATAAAAAATATAAACAACTAAGCAAGGAATACCGTGACCTGGAAAAGATTGTAACGGTAAGGGATAAATACGCCCAAACCCTTGATGATATTGAGTTTAATAAGGAAGTAATAAACAGTGACGACGAGGAAATGCGTGACATGGCGAAAGAAGAATTACCACAATTGCAGGAACAAAAAGAGCAGCTTGAAAAGACGATAAGAACTATGCTGATTCCTAAAGACCCACAAGACGAAAAGAATTGTATCCTTGAAATAAGAGCCGGTACCGGCGGCGATGAAGCTTCTCTTTTTGCCGGAAACCTGATGAGAATGTATTTAAAATTCTGTGAGTCAAAGGGTTGGAAAACGGCCTTGCTAAGTGAGAGTGAAGGAACAGTAGGTGGTTACAAAGAAGTTCAGATAGAGGTAACTGGTGAAGATGTGTATGGAACTTTAAAATTCGAAAGTGGAGTACATCGCGTTCAACGAGTTCCGGATACGGAAGGAAGTGGGCGTGTTCATACAAGTGCAGCAACAGTTGCAGTAATGCCCGAAGCTGAAGAAGTAGATGTGGAAGTAAGGGATAATGATGTAAAAATGGAGACAGCTCGCAGTGGCGGAGCAGGCGGACAGAACGTAAATAAAGTGGAGACAAAAGTAATGCTGACGCACCTTGCGACAGGATTGGTGATCGTGTGCCAGACAGAAAGAAGCCAGTTGGGCAACCGTGAGAAAGCGATGCAAATGTTACGCACCAAATTATATGAAGAAGAAGTGAGAAAGCAGGAAGAAGAGATTTCGCGTCATAGAAAAAGTTTGGTAAGTACAGGCGACAGGTCTGCCAAAATAAGAACTTATAACTACCCGCAAGGCAGAGTGACAGATCATCGTATCGGATTGACAGTCTATAACCTTGAAGATGTTTTAAATGGCGACCTGCAGGAATTTATTGATGCACTTCAATTTGCAGAGAACGCTGAAAAGCTTGCTAATCAATAGATAGAGAGTATTTCTTCACCTAACTTTTTGTAGTAAACGAACAAATTTCCAAGAAATTTATTTTAGTAGAATTTCCTTTTCTCTAAATTGTTAACTAATTCTAAATTCTGGTACAACAACTTTCTGTTGCTATCATTTGTCGTGTTATTAAATCTTTATTAACAAAAGCGTTAATACTTTTGGCATGTGATTTGAAATGTAATTGTCAACAACATTAAATTTCAATTTTCTCATAAGCAGTTAGTTTTGGTAAACGGCCCCTGTTTCTACAGGGGCCTTCTCTTTTTATAGATATAATCTAATAATCTTTTGTTAAGCCGTTTCATATTAACGCAAGAAATAAAGTTGACAATTACAACCGGTTTAACTTCGCACAATAATGTTGAATCGAAAGCATTATTTTTTAAAGCATGAGTACTAACAATAAAGCGCAAATTTTCCAGACTAATAAACCAACAAGATGGAAAAGCTTTAAATGGACGGGGCGTGTGCTCTTGATGATCAGTATTTTCTTCCTGGTTGTTCTTGGTATCGCCTTATATAGTGGTTCGTTACCAAATGTGCCTAACTTGCAGGCAAAAGCCCGTGAATACCAAACAGCCCTCGATCCTTCTAATCCTCTCATTTTACAAAACAATCAAAATAAAAAATACAACGGTTTCAAAGATTTTTTATTCAAAAAATTAAGAACTGATTCGCTAAAAAAGAATAAGAATAGCGGACCATCAAAAGCCAATTCCCTTTCCTTGATCCGTGCAGCATTTTATACCCCATGGAATGCTCAACTTGCCTTGCCAGATTTGGAAAAAAATGCAGATAAAATCAATACTATCTTTCCCGAATGGTTTTTTATTGACACAGTTACCCATAGGCTTCAAACCAGGATCGATAGTGCAGGATTAAAACTAATGATACAAAAGAAACTGCGTATCATGCCAATTCTTTCCAATTTTAATTCATCAAAAGGTGACTTTGACGGAAAACTATTGCACCCAATTTTAAAAGATTCAACTGCAGAAAATAACTTTATCCGGCAGGTAGCCGATACCCTTTCATTTTATCATCTCAATGGCATCAACGTCGATTTTGAAGAGATCGCTGAAAAGACGAACGCTCCTCTCACTGCTTTCCAGAAAAAATTGTATGAAACGCTGCACGCCCGCAACATGCTTGTGAGCATGGATGTAGAACCCAAAAATAATGATTACGATTACAGGAAATTATCTGATTATAATGACTATGTGATATTGATGGCTTATGATGAATACAACGGTTCAACAGGCCCCGGTCCCATCAGTGCACAAAAATGGATTGAAGATGCCTTATCGTGGACGTCTGATAAAATAGATCCCTCAAAAATCATTTTAGGAATTTCAGGATTTGGATATGAATGGTCTGACGGGAAAATGGATTCACTTCCATTAACTTATAATGATGCGATCAATAAAGCAAAAACAATTGGGGCTAAAATTATTTATGATGATGATAGTTATAATCTGCATTATAGTTATGCATCGCAGAGCGAGTCAGATTCAACAGATATTGTAAATCATGAAGTGTGGTTTACTGATGCAGCAACAACCTTTAACATTTTAAGATTCAGCGATGAATTCCCTACCGCAGGCACCGCGCTTTGGCGATTGGGGAGTGAAGATCAGCGTATATGGAAATATTACAACCGGAATTTAAGCAACGATTCTTTACAGGAACATCCATTTAATTTTGATTCTTTAAAAACGATTCCTATCATTCAAAATAATGTGGGTTTCCAGGGTGAAGGGGAAGTTTTAGATATATTGTATTCACCCCAACCGGGAAAAATTAGTTTTGAAATTGACACTACCGAAAAGCTAATTGCTGAGCAAAATTATCTTCAACTTCCTTCAGGATATGTAATAAGAAAATTTGCAGAAGATACCACTGTAGGAAAAGGACATAAACTGATCCTTACCTTTGATGACGGGCCAAGCGCCGAATGGACACCAAAAATTCTTGATATACTTGAACGCGAAAAAGTGCCGGCAGCATTCTTTGTAGTGGGTATTAATGCTGAACAAAATATTCCGCTTTTAGCAAGAGAATATAATGATGGCTTTGAAATAGGCAATCATACTTTTACGCATCATAACATTGCCGAAATGAGTGTACAAAGGGCTGCACTTGAAATGAAGCTGACAAGGTTATTGATTGAAAGTATAACAGGTCATTCCACCATTTTATTCCGTGCTCCTTATAATGCCGATTCCGAGCCGGAAACTTATGAAGAACTGGCCCCTATTCAAAGAAGCAGGAGCGAAAACTATTTAACCATCAATGAAAGTATTGATCCCAATGACTGGGCACCCGGCGTTTCAGCAGATACAATCTTTAACCGCGTTGTTCATCAGGTGGAAAGTAATAATGCGAGTATTATTTTATTGCACGATGCTGGTGGTGATACGAGAGAAGCAACTGTTGAAGCGCTTCCAAGGATCATAGATTATTTTAAAAAGAAAGGATATGTTTTTACCAGCGTTTCTGATCTGATGGGAAAAACAAGGGATCAGGTAATGCCAAGAGTTACCAATGCCCGCGATCGCTGGACCAGGAAATTTAATTTTTTCCTTGCCGAATCTGCTTATTGGAGTGGACAAATTTTATTCACCTTGTTTATCATCGGCATTTTATTGTCTATTGGGCGTATGATATTAATGGCGCTTCTTGCAAGCATTCAAAAAAGGAAAGAAAAAAATTCAAAAGCAATTCTACCCACTTTTATGGCAGGTGATAAAAGCGCTTTTCCTTTGGTAAGCATTATTGTTCCCGCTTTTAACGAAGAGATAAATGCATTAAGAACAGTGAATAGTTTGCTATCGCAAGATTATCCCCAAATTGAGATCATTTTTATAGATGATGGAAGTGCAGACAAAACTTTTATAACAGTAAACGAACAATTTAAGCGAAATCCTAAAGTGCACGTTTTTACCAAAATAAATGGAGGAAAAGCTTCAGCACTCAATTTTGGAATTGAAAAATCGAGCGGAGATTTTGTGGTTTGTATTGATGCGGATACACAGTTAAAATCCGATGCGGTGACTTTATTAATGGAGAAATTTGACGAGGAAAATGTAGCGGCTGTTGCTGGAAATGTAAAAGTGGGCAATGAAGTGAATATGATCACGAAGTGGCAAAGTATTGAATACATTACATCACAGAATTTTGACAGGCGTGCTTTTGATCTTTTAAATTGCATCACCGTTGTGCCGGGTGCTATTGGCGCTTTTAGAAAAGATGCCATATTAATTGCCGGAGGTTTTACCACAGATACACTGGCAGAGGATTGTGACCTTACGATACGCCTTTTACGGAATGGTTATATTATTCGAAATTGCACTTCAGCAATTTCTTATACTGAAGCGCCTGAAACCTTTAAACAATTCTTAAAACAAAGGTTCAGGTGGAGTTTTGGAGTGATGCAATGTTTTTGGAAACACCGCGACACACTTTTCAATTCAAAATATAAAAATTTTGGAATGATAGCGATGCCTAATATTCTTATCTACCAAATTATCTTGCCAATAATGGCGCCTTTGGCGGATATCATTTTAGTAGTTAGTTTATTGGCCGCCTCTTTTGGCATTGTGGTGGCAAGTATTCCACACATCCTTCTTTATTATTTAATTTTTACCCTTGTTGATATTGCCGGTGCCGCACTTGCATTTGCATACGAAAAAGAAAATCACATTAAATTGATTTGGATGCTGCCTCAAAGGCTAATTTACAGGCAACTGATGTATTATATTCTGCTGAAATCTTTTAATAAAGCTTTGAAAGGAGAAATGCAGGGTTGGGGCGCATTGAAGAGAACCGGAACGGTAAAGGAAGTAGCTATAGCGAATGTTGATTAATTAAGAATTAGGAACGAGATTTTAAATTTGTAATTGAACATTAAATTATCAACATTGATAGAAAACAGCGATGAATATTTTATGAAGCAGGCGCTAAAAGAAGCTTATAAAGCTTTGGATGCCGGTGAAGTTCCTATAGGGGCTGTAGTTGTGATGAATGATAAAATTATCGCAAGGGGATATAACCAGGTAGAAACGTTAAAAGATGCTACGGCACATGCAGAGATCATTGCACTTACATCGGCCTTTAATTTTTTAGGTTCCAAATATTTGCCTGATGCAAGTTTATATGTAACTATTGAGCCCTGCACGATGTGTTGCGGTGCCTTATATTGGAGCAAAATTGGCAAACTGGTTTATGGCTCTGAAGATCCAAAGCATGGAGGTTTGTCTTTACTTAATTCTTCTTCAAAAAAACTTTTACATCCTAAAACAAAAATAGTAAAAGATGTACTCTCCCATGAATGCGTTTTGCTTATGAAAGAGTTTTTTAGGAAAAAAAGATAATGCTGGCGTGGAGTTTGCGCATCTCTTCTATAGAGTTTACTTTTCGAAAAGCGGAATTTTTCCTTTAAGAGTGATAAGTACCCGATTTTCTACTATACATTAAGTAAATTTGTAACCCAAAATATTTATTCACTATTAAAAAATAAAAAATTATGGCATTCACATTACCGCCTCTACCTTACGATTATAACGCGTTAGAGCCGAACATTGACGAAGAAACTATGCATATCCATCATGATAAGCACCATCAGGGTTATGTAGATAATCTTAATAAGGCAGTTGCAGGTACGGACAATGAAAATAAAACGCTTGAAGAATTGGTAAAAAATGCAGGAAGCCTGAGTACTGCCATTCGCAATAATGGTGGCGGACATTGGAATCACAGTTTCTTTTGGGAAATATTATCTCCCAATGGAGGTGGACAACCTGAAGGCAAATTAGCCGATGCAATTAAGGAAGCATTTGGTTCTTTCGACGAAATGAAAGAAAAATTCAACGCGGCAGGTGCAGGAAGATTTGGCAGCGGTTGGGCATGGCTTGGCGTTGCTGATGGCAAATTAACCATTTGCTCTACTCCTAACCAGGACAATCCATTAATGGATATTGCTGAATGTAAATGCACCCCGGTTTTAGGATGCGATGTTTGGGAACATGCTTATTATTTAAAGTATCAAAATAAAAGAGCTGAATACCTGAAAAATTTCTGGAATGTCGTAAACTGGAAAAAAGCTTCTGAAAATTTTGAAAAAGCATAATACCATTTTCATTTTATTTGAAAACCGCCACAAAATGGCGGTTTTTTTATTGCATAAACTTTAAAGGCTGCTTTTAAACTAAATAAGATCTTAGATTCAAAATAAAAATTATAATTATTTGTTGGTTTACTATATAATACAATAAATCGTAATTTTTTGGCGTTTATGTTACGTATAAATACCCAATATCTATTTTATGAATTTTTTTAAGAGCGATTTTCCGCCGGCTTTTTTTATCGTGCAGAAATTAAAAACATTGGCTGCTAAGCTTTTGCAGAACCCGGAATATTTCGCTACCAAACATTATAGTAAAATAAAACGCAAATACCGCCATAATGAAAATACCTGGTAGCACATATTACGGAAATTACGCAACGAATAAAGGAGTGGAACTGCTATTGGAAAAGAAGTATTTGTGTTTTTACTTTATCCCCAGAAAAATTTGTTCATTTTAAAAATCAATATTTATGAAAAACGATGCTTACGAAAGCAAGTCAGCTTTATCGGTTTTTTTCAAACACCTGGCAAAAAATTTTGTAGCCCTCTTTGAATCCGGAAATAAGAAAGAATTTCAAAGGTTAAAAGATTTCATTACTCATTAAATACTTTTAGCTGAATAGATATTCTACATCTTCTTTGGTCAGGCTCTTCACAAAGGTTTGATCATCCGAAATTAACTCTTTTGCAAGGATACGTTTGCGTTCCTGTAATTTTAAAATTTTATCCTCAATCGTATCCTTGCAAATCATCCGGTAAGCAAAAATATTTTTTGTTTGCCCGATACGATGGGTACGATCAATTGCCTGTTGCTCAACAGCGGGATTCCACCAAGGATCTACTATATATACATAATCTGCCGCCGTTAAATTAAGCCCTACTCCACCAGCTTTCAGTGAAATAAGAAATACCCTGCATTTATCATTTGTCTGGAAATTTTGAATCGCTTTTTCCCGGTCAATCGGCGAGGTGCTTCCATCAAAATATTCAAATTCTATATCGTTTTCTTTCAACTTCTTTTTGATGAGTGAGAGCATTCCGAGAAACTGTGAAAAGATAAGGGCTTTATGTTCACCGATATTTTCAGTTATCTCCCGCGTTAGTTCATCCAGCTTTATAGAATCATTTGGATATTTTTCATCTTCATTTAATATTGCCGGGCTGTCACATATCTGCCGCAGTTTCATCAATCCCTGTAAAATAGTAAGCTGCGACCTGTTTACACCTTGTTCATCTATTACACCCAAAATTTTATTTCTGTAAGCATTCCTGTAACTTTCGTAAACACTTCTTTGTGCTTTTTCCATTTCACAATAAAGTATCGTTTCAGTTTTTTCGGGAAGATCTTTTGCCACTTGCTCCTTCGTTCTTCTTAAAATAAAAGGGTACAATATTTTTTTCAAATGATCTTTCTGTTCCTGTTCGCCCAATTTATCGATCGGTGTTGAAAATTCATTTCTGAAAAATTCAACACTTCCCAGCAAGCCCGGATTTAAGAAATTCATTTGGGCATAAATATCAAAGGTATTATTCTGCAATGGTGTACCGCTCATGCATATACGATTTTTTGCGTTGAGAAGTCCCGCAGCTCTTGTTACTTTGGAGGAAGGATTTTTTATCGCCTGAGACTCGTCCAGAACAATATAATCAAAAGGAATTTTCATCAACATCTGCACGTCGCTTCTTAAAGTGCCGTATGTAGTGATAGTGATATTTTCATCGACAAAATCTTCTTTTCTTTTTGAACGGGTGTTTCCGTGATGTATACGCCTGGTAAGCGATGGAGTAAATTTTTGAATTTCATTCTCCCAGTTATAGATCAAAGTAGTAGGACACACAACCAACGCTTTTAATCTTCCTTCCGATTCTGCAAAATGCTGAAGCATACTTAAAGCCTGAACCGTTTTACCTAATCCCATATCATCAGCCAAAATACCACCCCAGCCTACTGTTTTCAAATAATTTAACCAATGAAAACCCGAAAGCTGATAAGGCCGGAGCCTGTTTTCCAATTCTTCGGGGATAGGAATTTCAGGAATGCTTTTAAAATTGCGGAGCTTCTCATATTTTTCATCAAGTTCAAAAGAAAGTTCCTCTTCGTCCCGTTGGTCATACAGTTCATCGATCACACTCAAATGAAACTTTGAAAGCCGCAGATTATTATTTTTCCCTTCACCTACTTTAAAAAGCAATGAATATTTTTTGATCCATTCATCGGGCAAAATACCAAGTGTACCATCATTCAATTGTACAAAAGATTGCCTGTTAGCCAGTGCTTTTTGAATTTCGGCAATCCCGATACGTTGTTCACCAAAAGAAAGTTCTACTCTTGCATCAAACCAATCCATTCCACTGCTGAGATGAATGTGCGTAGAAGGTTTGGCCGTATTAAACCTGAAATTTTTAAGTGCATCAAACCCATAAACCGGCACTTTCATTTCTTTCATTGCATCCACAAATAAAAAGAACCAGTTGTTTTTAAGTACGTCTGCTCCTTTCAAAACCAGGCTTTTATTTTGAGGCTGATCTATAAATTGTGAATGAAGGCTTCCTAATTTTGAAATAAATTGCTGTTCCGCTTCCATGTTACGTTTTACCATCAGCACTTTATCATTATCAGGAACAATTATCGTATCCTTATCACTTGCTTTTACACTATATCCTTTGTAGGTAAATATAGGCTGAAACATCAGGTAATCGCCCCTTTCAATCAGCATAATACTGACATCCGGCTGCCCTTCTTTCGTTTCTTTAACTAAGGAAGAAGCAAAAGAAACCGCATATTCATCAGTCAATGGAACAATCATTTCTTTTAAAAGCGAAGGCCATTGATTACCCGGGATACGTAATGGATTTTTAAATTTTTCTGCAATTAAAATCTGTTCTGATCTTTCCCACAAATAGAAAGTTTTATCATGAAGAAACAGCAGATCGATATTCCAATCATTGTCAGACAACTTTACTTTTTCCTGGTCTAAAATGATTTGGCTTTCCATTACATATTCATTGCCTGATGATGCAACCGTAAACTCAATAACCGGATTTTCTATCGAAAGATCAATAGGCTCAAGATTTTGAGTAGAGAACCGTTTCCCTTTTGGTAAATAGAAAACAGGTTTATGCTCCATTTCATTAAAAATCCTTTTTAGTTTTGGATGAATGAATTCGGCAATCAGCATTTTTGTTTCCTGCGGCAATTCATCCTTTTCATCATAAATGATATTTTCCCAAAACCCACTGAAGGGCGAATTGCGGTTCAAATATTTATTGATCTCAGATTGCTGAAGTTTTCTTGCCTGCTGAACCAATTGTTTATCGAGGTCAATATAATTGTTTGTATTGATAAACTTAGAAAGATCAAGCTTCTCTATCCTGCCAATAAATTTATTGCCCTCATCATCAAATTCTCCCTCCACCACATCAAAAGAAATAAACGGAAATGATTTTTCATTTGCATTAAAAACAAGTGTTACCTGTTTGTTTTTTGCAGGAGCTACTTTAGTTTCCACTTCAACCGTTTCTTCAGCAAATTCACGCTGAGGATGAAGGTTTGCAGGGGCAGAAACTCTTCTGATGGAAGAATCGATCACCTTCAAAAACGGTTTTCCTTCTTTATAAATAAATTCAAATTTGCCTGAAAGATCATCATCAAGACTATAGCCATAGCCTTCCAGCAATTTATTTTTTTCCTTATCCCAGTTGCGAATGCTGTCAAAATAATTCGGCCCCCAGTTATTCAGTAACTGAAGAAATAATGCAGTTTTATGTTTACATAACGGATGATCTCCTTCATTACAATTACACGAAGTATCAAAATTTCTTTCCTCATTTTTTTGAAGAAGAATGTGAAAAGTCTTATCATCTATTTCAAGATTAGCTTCTACTTTTTCGTTAGCCGCTTCAAGAATATTGCATTTATTTTTTCTTAAGATCTCTTCTGCGGCTGTGTAATTTTCCATGCCGGTCAGCATCCTGATCATTTTAAGATCAATATATTTTATCTTAACAACCGTATGCTTTTGATTGTACACCGGAGTGCTCTGGTTCGAATCCAAAAGATTTTTATCTATCAGGTCCTGGAGTTGCATTAAGGCAGCAGCTTCATGCCGGCAAATATCACTGATATTATACGGGCATGAACAGCGTACCGAAAAGGTTTTGGGGTCATCATATTTTTGAACCTGCACTTTGTAAAAAGTTTTGTAACTATCATCCCTTACCCGAAAGTTTACAGAATGCATCAGTTCATCATGATCTAAAAGTTCTACAAATCGCTGTGAATAAATTTTCTTTCCCCTGCGAATCACTTCATCAGTTCCGGAATTATATATGTATTTAATAAAATAGGGTAGTGCCAAAAAAATTAATGTTTATAATTAAAACGCTCGTATTTACAATATCTCAATGCGAAAAAAGCAATTTGCAAAAATAAACAAAATTTAAAAGAGGGAAAAGCCCGTGTGCGCTTATCTGGAGATATTGTGAAAAATTAAGATAGTTTTTAGCCGGCAACCAGGCGTCCGCCTGAATATTTACTCAAAATATTGGCATTATCTTCTGTAAGGCAAAATCTAATGTCTTCTTCCAAACCAAAATTCATCAACCGGTGATAATGTGAAGCATTTTTTTCTTTCATAAAATCAAACAAATTTCCATTAGACTGCAGATAAAGTGATTCAGCCAATTGTGATGCATCACAATTAATTTCAAAATTTTCTTTTATACGGTTGATTACAGCCCCTGCGAAAAGTGTGTCTTCAATGTTTATGCGGTTTTTCCAGGCGGCGCAGGCAAGAATTACATTTGATTTTTCCTTAACCAGGTAATCGCATACGGAAGAAATATTACAAAATGAACCGGTAATAATTGAATTGGCATTTGCCGCAAGAGCTACGTGCAAAAGCTTGGTACCATTGGTTGTGGTAAGCACAAGCGTTTTTCCTTTGATAAAATCTACCGTGTATTGCAATGGTGTATTTCCATACTGTAACCCTTCTGCTATTTTACCATCCCTTTCACCGGCAGTAATTACTTCCATTTGCTTACCCAGTTTAATACAACCGGCAACACTATCAACAGGAATCACAGATTTTGCTCCATTGTATAATGCAGTTGCAATAGTAGAAGTAGCTCTCAGAATATCAATAATTACCACAATACTATCGGTAATATCATACAAGTTTAATAGTGACGGTGACAAAACCGTAATTAAAGTGGGCGTCTTATTTTTCCCTGCTCTCATTTCACAAAAAAATTAATTTTCTTTTCAAATTCATACTTACTCAAATGGCATTTTAACCACTTTTGTCAGCAACAATTTATCTCTTACTTTAATAAAAACTTCCGTATCAATTTTTGCATAGCTGATGTTTACATAAGCCATGGCTATTGGTTTTTGAAGCGAAGGCGACTGAGTGCCGCTTGTAACCTGGCCAATTATTTCCCCTTCTTTATTCTGGATTTTATATCCATGCCGGGGAATTCCTTTTTCTATCATTTCCACGCCTACCAGTTTTCTTTTAATGCCTTCCACTTTTTGTTTTGCCAAAATATCTTTTGCTACAAAATCTTTATTCAATTTTGTGATCCAGCCCAGGCCCGCTTCTAATGGAGAAGTTGAATCATCAATATCATTTCCATAGAGGCAATAACCCATTTCAAGCCTTAGCGTATCACGTGCCGCAAGGCCTATCGGTTTTAATCCTTTAGGATTCCCTTCCTCAAAAATTTTATTCCAGATCACATCGGCGTTATCGCCTTTATCTTCAAAATAAATTTCTATTCCCCCTGCGCCTGTATATCCTGTTGCGCTGATCAGCACATTATCAACGCCTGCAAATTTTCCTCTTTGAAACGTATAATATTTCATGTTCAAAATATCAACTTCTGTAAGTGGTTCCAAAATTTTAGTTGCATCCGGGCCTTGTATTGCCAGCAAACAAGTCTTATCCGAAATGTTGTGCATCTCTACATTTTCGGTATTATGTGTTGAAATCCAATCCCAGTCTTTCTGAATATTTGAAGCGTTTACTACCAGCATAAACACTTTATTTTCTTCAATACAATACACAATCAGATCATCTACAATTCCTCCATTTTCGTTGGTAAGGCAACTATATTGCGCTTTTCCTGCAACCAATTTGGAGGCATCATTGCTGGTAACGCGCTGAATAAGATCTAATGCTTTTTCTCCTTTCAACATAAATTCTCCCATGTGGCTCACATCAAAAACACCGGCATTTTTTCTAACAGCCAAATGCTCATCGTTAATACCGGAGTAGCTAATAGGCATATTATACCCGGCAAATTC
>JBBQWJ010000061.1:0-14888 GCA_038210685.1 Chitinophagales bacterium
AAAAAAAACACAAGAATTTATTTTTTGATTAACCTTCAAATCTTACATTTGCGCCGGAGAGTTGGCAGAGCGGTCTAATGCGGCGGTCTTGAAAACCGTTGAGGGTCACACCTCCTGGGGTTCGAATCCCTAACTCTCCGCAGCGATCAGTTATTAGCCTAACGATAATCAGGCTACTCCCGTAAAACTCAAAGTTTACGGGAGTTTTTATTTCCAGGAGCCATTCATACTTACTCCCTTTTACCACTTAATTTAAGTCCTAGTTTTAAGCCGGTAAAAAAATATGAATCATTTACTGTAGGCCCTCCTCTTGGAAGACCTTCTTCCCTGAAAGGAACATCTTTTCTATACGATAATTCTGCCGCTTTAGGGCCTTTTGACTGGCTAAGCACATCTAAGTTGACATAAGATTTACTTACATCATCCAGGTAATCTGTAAAAAGAAAGCGATATCCAAACTCATAGCAGATTTCCCATTTTTCATTAAGGATCACTTTCCATCCCAGTCCTACAGGAAAGCAAACTTGAGTTAGTGAATATTTTTTTCTGCCTGGATATTGTGTTAAACCTTCTCCCTCTGTGCTAAGAGGTTGCAAAAAAGTTTTTACATTATTTTTATCATAGGTATAAGGATTAAAATGATAAACGCCTACACATCCCAAGATATATGGATAAGCATAAAAAGCTTCTGGATCCATCAATGGAATTTCTATTCCTATATTAGCTTCAAGTATATTGGTTTTAAAATTCAGGTTACGGGACTTTAGATCGGCGTGTGTATTATACTTGTCATTTCCGGCAACGGTTCCAAATCCAATCCCCCCCCGAAAATTAATAAAATTACCCGTGTTATATTTTATATTAATACTTGTAGCGGGCCTCATAGTGTTAAAAGCAACTCTTTGTTGTGTTAAATCTCCATTGTACCCGGAAACGCCTAACATTACCTCTGCCACCCATTCCTGTGCAAAACAGGTATTGCTTATCAACAAAAAAATGAGTAGGATTTTTTTCATAATGTCTGTTATTTCGGTTTACAGATAAATAGTTGCTTTTTATTCTTTCATATTTATTTCACTCATGTAATAAATTATTATAGCATCTATTCAAAATTAAGTTTTTGTAGCTAAAGCCATTATTTTTAAATTGGTTTGTGAATTATCTCCAATTTAATTAAAACAGATTTACTATTATTTTTAAGCGAGAAAGATATACAGTAATTATAAATCAGAAAACTGTGTTTAGTTGATTGTAGTGTGTGATCTCCTTGCTTAAAGGTTTAAAATATTTTCTCTTTTTCTTATTGGTGAATAAAAATTATTTAGAAATTATAATCATTGCTAATCCTGCTATATATAAAAGCAACATGGTATTCAACAATGGCTTAGTACCTTTTGGCGCTTTATCAAATTCTTTCCATACATAAATACCCCAAAGCGCTGCTACAACGGTGGCTCCCTGGCCCAGACCATACGATATAGCAGGACCGGCTTTCCCTGATGCGATAATGCTCAATGACATGCCTACACTCCAAATGGCGCCACCAAAAATCCCAATTAGATGGTCTTTTGTGTTGCCCTTAAAATACCCGGTAAAAGAAACGGGTGTTCCGATAAAAGGACGCTTCATTTGTATAGAATTAAAAAGAAAACTACTGATCACAATACCAACAGCAAAAATTACCAATGCGGTATAAGGAGTAAGTTTTCCAGCTTCGGGTATATTGAAATTACTTACCATTGAACCGGCAACATATTTATAAAACAACCCCATCAAACATCCACTTATCACAGAAAGTATCAATCCTTTCCTGGAAACTTTTCCGGTTTCATTGGATTGTAATTTTTGGTAAGCCCTTGCATTGAGTATAATTGCTAAAGCTATTAATGCAACGCCCCCAAATATCAACAACGGATTTCCCTGCGGAATTGAAATATAATTTACAATTACACCCAATACCAATGCAATGCCGATTCCAACCGGAAATGCAACAGACATTCCCGCAATGGCAATTGCTGCTACCAACAATATGTTGGCCAAATTGAAAATAACGCCACCCGCAAACGAAGATAGTATGCTACTCATGTCAGCCTGCCTGATGTCTTCAATGAAAGCCCTGCCTTCAGCGCCATTACTTCCCAATGTAAACGCCAGCAACAAGGTGGTAAGCAGAATACCAAAGCCATAGTCCCAATAAAATAATTCAAACCGCCAGGTTTTGGTAGTGAGCTTTGTTGTGTTGGCCCAGGAGCCCCAGCACAACATAGTGATAATACAAAGCACAATGGCCAATGAGTAATTTTCTACTATGAACATACGCGGTTTTTTGATATGATTAAATTACTATTTCATTTCTGTAAGGAACAGATGATTGTGCGCCCAAACGTGTTACTGAAATGGAAGCTGCTTCTACTGCGAATTTTATTGCACGCTCCCATCCGATAGCATTCGGGTCCATATTTTCTGTAATTGCCACAGCTAATGCACCACTAAAAGTATCACCGGCTGCAGTGGTATCCATTGCCCTGACAACTGGTGCAGGGATCATTAATTTTAAATTTTCATTTTGAAACCAGGCGCCTTTGCTGCCTAAAGTGATAATTACATTCTGCACTCCCTTCTTTAAAAAAACAAGAGCCGCCTGCGAAGCGGTTGCTTCATCTATAACTTTTATTCCGGTTAATAAAGATGCCTCCGTTTCATTGGGTGTAATAAGAAATAATCCATTCAACAATTCATCATCAAGCCTTTGCGCAGGTGCAGGATTGATAATTACTTTTTGATTATTTGACTTTGCAATTTTTGCAACAGATACAATGGTCTCCATTGGAATTTCCAATTGCATTAAAATTATTTCTACTTCTGTAATATTTTTTACAGTTGAAATATCTGCAGGCAGCAGGTTAGCATTGGAGCCGGGTGCAACTACTATGCTATTCTCACCTTCATCATTTACCATAATTAATGCAGTGCCTGAAGGTGCCGTCTCATCCACAAAAACAAAATCAGTATTTATATTTTCTTTTTGTAAACCCTCTATTGTTTGTTTACCAAAAATATCATTGCCAACTTTTGTTACGAGGATAACATTACCTCCCAACCTTGCAGCAGCAACAGCCTGGTTAGCGCCTTTACCGCCGGCATTCATAAAGAAGGTGCCGCCTAATAAAGTTTCTCCGGGCAAAGGAAGTTTTGCAGACTTTACAACCATATCGGTATTGGCGCTGCCAACTACAATAATTTTTTTCACTAATTAGTTTTTATTAATTGATTGGTTACGTCCAAAGGCATCCAGACTTTTATATCTCCGCCTGTTTGGCTCGCATCTGCAAAAGGAACCAATACGAATTGTTGATTGGCTTCATTCTTTTTTCTATCAATTATATTTACAGTATATTCCTGTTTCCCTATCCACTGTTCGGGCAATACATCAGCATCACTTTTATTTTCCGGCTTTTCAACTAATAGTTTTTGGTTTGATCCAAATTGATATTTTTTTATTAGCTCAACATTTAAATTCAATGAATTATCGAATGCCAGAACCTGAGGCCCTCTTTCAAAGGCTATTTGGCCGGGATAATTTTTGCTATCGGTTACTATCTGAACAGGAATTTTAAACGATACATTTATTTTTTCACCTGGTTTCCAAACACGTTTTATAACTAAATATTGATTAGCTGTTCCTTTATATTCTTTACCATCAACTTCTGCAACAAAAGAACGGCTCCATGATGGCACCCTTAATGCAAGAGGGAAAAGTGCAGTCTGAGAAGTATTTACCGTTATAACAGAATTACCACTTTCCGGGAAGTCACTTTCAATTTGAAGAGATAAGTTGATATCTTTTTTATCGGCTGTTGTAATATTTTCTTTGTAAGATGCTGGCCCATACAACATCAACGTTGGAACGTTTTTTACATTACCGAATGTGAAGTATGGTATCAGTGCAATTCCTCTGGGTACACTCGATGTGCAACAGGTAATGCCGCACGAAAAAGGTTTTACACCCATCATCGGGGTAAAGTAACTTACGCATCCGGATTCGGGATTTTCTGCTCCGAACAACTGGTTGTAAATAGATTTTTCAATTTGCCCCACATATTTTAATTCACCTGTAATGTCTAACAGGTTTTGATTTACCTGCATCCAGGTAACGGTTACGCATCCTTCGCCCACATGATCTGTATCAGCCGCAGGTAATATATCGTCACCTTTAAAATGTTCAAAGGAACTGGTTGTTCCTGTAATATACAATCTGTTAGTTACGATATCATTCCACGCAATTAAAACTGGTTTCAAAAATTTGGTATCTCCTGTAACCCGGTATAATTTTAGCAACCCAAGTAAATTTGCAAGCATTTCATACGCTTTGCCATCAGCTACCTTATTAACTTTTCCGGTTGCTAATAACGTACTGATAATTTTTGGCCCGTCTTTTTGCTTCCATGAATCCAAAATATAATAACAAAAATCGAGGTACTTTTTTTCACCTGTATACCTGTATAATTCTACCATTGGATCCAGGACACTCGTTGCCGCCATTCCTACATGTTCTCCCGCTAAAATTATATCACGTTGCCCCGGTTTATTCCCAAAGGTTTTACATAATAAATCACCCATTCGTTTACAGGCCTCAAGCGAAGGCTGGTAGCCTGTTGTAGTATAATATGCCAATAAACCATAAAGATTATAAACATGTGACCATACATCCCAACTTGTCCAGTAATTATCCGGCGTATAGGTTCCCAAATAACCATCTTCTAATTGTGAATTAACCAATTCATACATCATCCTGTCCATTTGCGCCTTTAGCTTGGGATTGTGGGTAACCTTCCAGACATTACAGGCTGATTCCAGGTATTTACCCACATGTTCCCCGATCCATGGATGACTGCCCGGCCTTTGTAAATACCCGCTCATTATACTGTCTTCATCTACCTTCAACAATCGCTCTTCAAGGTTCTGCATAAATCGTTTTCCCATATAACCCTTCAATATTTGATTTTGTAAGGCAACAGGGGTAAAGGCGGCTTTAATCTTATAAGGTATAATTGCCTTTGGCACATCGGCTACCTTTATAGTTACTTTTTTATTGGCTAAATAAACCTGCTCATTTTTTACAGTTGCTGAAGTATTATTTTCGGTAACCTCGTAATCAACTTTAAAAATATCTTCGTTTACAGGTTGATAATTTGAAAAAGTCAACTCGGTTTCATATCCCTTTTTAGGTAGCACCTGCACCGGTTTTATCTCAGTAAAAACAACCTTATTGTACTTATCCTTTATCAAATATTTTACCGTCCCATTGAATGCATAAATTCCATCGTTAGTAAACTTAATCCTGGTAAAAAATTTATTATGATCAGTTGCTGTTATATTATGTTGAATTGAAATAAAATCTGACCACTGAATTGGCCCAAAATTATAAGGCCCCTGGTACATGCCAACTCCACTCACATCCAAACTAAAAACCCTTACAGCAATAAGGTTCTCCTTATCCCACTGAATATCATTTTCAGGAATGGTATATACCCGTTCTGCATCCCATTTGGTTTCATAAGCAGGCGGCAAAGAACCTGTTTGTCCAATTAATTTACCATTAAAAAATGTTTGATCAACATCGTCAATTTTACCAAGATTCAATTTTATTCCATTTCCATTTTCAGTATTTTTCATACTTGAAGGAATAATTATTTTAGCCCGGTACCATGCGTACACATTATCTTTCATTCCTGTGGCAGCCCAACTTGACCCTATCGATTTATACCCCCAACCTGCATCGCTAAATGAAGGATTGGCCCATTTAATATTATCACCTAATTTAAATTTCCATATGGTAGGTAATGAAACTGACTGAGCTTGTACAGTATTAAAAACAGGTATCAAACAAAATACGAATATGCAATACCGTTTTAATTTTTTAGAAAAACTAAATTTCATAATATTGATTTTATTTTAAGAATTTAAAGCAATGCGTGGTAAAAATGTGACTGAGGTTTGTAATTATAAAATATTTACTTCCCTTTCTAACTCAATATCAAACCTTTCCTTTACAGAAATTTTTATTTCTTCACTTAAATTATAAATTTCTTTTCCTGTTGCGTTTCCATAATTTACCAAAACCAAAGCCTGCTTGCTATAGCAGCCAGCATCACCTTTCCTGTAGCCCTTCCAGCCGCATTGTTCTATCAGCCAGCCGGCAGGAATCTTATAACTTTCTTCACTATTTTTATAAAACTGGAAATTGACATCTTTTAAAGCTTCTTTAAGCAAATCCAGTTTCTCCTTTCCTATCACAGGGTTTTTGAAAAAACTTCCTGCATTGCCTATCATTGCAGGATCGGGTAATTTAGAAGTACGAATACTTACCACTGCATCTGAAATTGCTTTAATGCTTAGCTTTTCAACTTTCATTTTTTGCAATTCTTCCCCAATTGCTCCATAAGAAATATTGAAATCAGGATCTTTCTTAAGACAGTAAGTAACACTTAATACGGCAAACTGGTTTTTATACTTATTTTTAAAAACACTATCCCGATAACCAAAACTACAATCTTCTGCTGCAAATTTTTGAATCGCTTTATCCTTTAAATGAAAAGCTTCCAACTCATAAAAAACATCTTTGATTTCTACTCCGTAAGCGCCGATATTTTGCATGGGCGAAGCGCCCACATTTCCGGGGATCAATGAAAGATTTTCAATGCCACCAAAATTATTGTTGACACAAAATGTTACAAAGGCATGCCACTTGACTCCGGCACCAACCCGGATAAAAACAAATTCATCATCTTCAGTAATAATGTCAATTCCCGAAATTTCATTTTTTAAAATGTAACCGTCATAATCTTTAGTAAATAAAATGTTACTTCCCCCTCCTAGGATCATTATTGAAGCGTCAGTTTTCTGTTCCAGCAGGTCTTTCAATTCATCCGATGAAGAAAAGATGGAAAAGTATTTTGCAAGGGAATGTATTCCAAATGTATTATATTTTTGGAGTGAATAATTTTGATGAACTTGCATAGAAATAAAATTAAGGACAAAATACCAAAATATGAATGAACTAACGGCAGTTGTTCTTGGAGCTACCGGATTAACAGGCAATTTGGTAGTGGAAAAATTATTAAAAGATAAAGATTACAAGACTGTTCGTGTATTAGTAAGGAGAACGCTCGCAATCCTTCATCCTAAATTGCAGCAGCAGATTATAAATTTCAACGACAAAGAGGATTTTTCAAAGAAATTGGGTGAAGGTGATGTGATATTTTGCTGCATCGGCACTACGAAAAAAAAAGTAAAAGGCGACAATGCCTTGTATGAAAAAATTGATCATGATATTCCTGTAAACGCTGCGCAGATTGGAATTTCGCATCATTTTAAAAAGTTTCTTATCGTTTCGGCAGTTGGCGCAAATGAAAACTCTTCCAATTTTTATTTAAAGCTCAAAGGGAAAACAGAAAATTCGTTAAAACACTTTCCCTTTGAAAGCCTTAGCATTTTTCAACCTTCCGTGTTAAACGGGAACAGAAAGGAAAACCGTCCGGCAGAGAAAATTGCACAAACCATAATGGATTTACTTTCTTTTTTACTGTTAGGTCCTTTAATTAAATACAGGGCAATAGGCGCTGATAACGTAGCAAAGGCGATGGTATATGAAAGCAAACAGAAAAAAACCGGGATCCATTATTACCAATATCCGCAGATGATGGACATGGCCAGGGCATTTACTTCAGACAATGAAAAGGAAGAAAACGAGGTGGGAATTTATTAAACGAAATAGTAAACAAACATTTTTTTGATATTTCTATTTTGCTCAAATCATAATGGGTCTACATCAGCTATCACAACGATACTTTTAAATTTTTTTTCAGCCTTTAAAAGATCAATGTGGTTGCGGATCACTTTCTTTTGAGTTTGCAAATGAAGTGCATCTTTTTGAAGTTTTATTAAAATTTCATTTAAATATTTATTGCGTACACGATTGACAACGGGCGCCGCAGGCCCCACTAAATTTTCAAAATCTTTTTTTAAACTATTCGCAAGCACATCAGCAGCTTCAAAAACCAAGTCTTTCTCTGAATGTTTTAATACAATACGAATCAAACGGCTGAAAGGCGGATAAAAAAATTGTCTCCGCATGGCTAATTCGTATTCGTAAAATTTTTCGTAATCATGCGTTTGCACAAATAACAACACAGGATGATCAAGCTTTGATGCCTGTATAAGAACCAATCCTCTATCCAGTTTGCGGCCGGCTCTACCACTCACCTGCTCCATCAATTGAAACGCTCTTTCATTTACACGAAAATCAGCAAATGACAACAATCCATCGGCATCCAAAATTCCAACGAGGCTCACTTTTTCAAAGTCGAGTCCTTTTACCACCATTTGCGTTCCTGCTAAAATATCAATCCTGTGTTGCTCAAATAATTTTATCAAAGTATCATGTGCATTTTTGCCTTTCACGGCATCTACATCCATCCGTGCCGTCCTGTTATTTGGAAAATCTTCTGTAAGTTCTTCTTCAATTTTTTCTGTTCCAAAATTTTTCTCCATCCAATTCACACTTCCACATGCCGGGCATGCAACCGGCTTGGGATAAGTGTTTCCACAATAATGGCAATGTAATTTATTAGAATATTTATGCAAGGTTAATGAAACAGAACAATTTTCGCAATGCGGCATAAATCCGCAGGTGCCACAGATTAGCAAGGGTGCATATCCGCGCCGGTTTTGAAAAAGAATCACCTGCTTATCATTTTGCAAAGCCGTTTCAATCTCTGCTTTTAGTTGTGGCGAAATCATCACCTTTCCTTTTTTGGAAGCGGCCACGGTTTTTGTATCAATAATTCTTATTTCAGGCAATTGGCTTCCACCAAATCTTTCTGTAAGTGTTACTAAACCATACTTATTTTTTTGCGCATTGTAATAACTTTCCAAAGACGGCGTGGCACTTCCCATCAAAACTTTAGCGTTAAAAAGAGAAGCATAATAGACAGCTGCATCTCGTGCATTGTAGCGTGGTGAAGGATCCTGTTGTTTAAAAGAAGGATCATGCTCTTCATCAATAACTATCAATCCAAGATTTTTAAATGGAAGAAATAACGAACTTCTTGCACCAAGAATAATTTTTAGTTCACCTGTTTTTATTTTATTCCAGATTTCTATTCGCTCGTTGTTATTAAATTTGGAATGATAAATTGCAATATTTCCTCCGAAATAAAGTTGCAATCTCCGGATGATTTGAGCTGTTAAAGTGATCTCGGGCAAAAGATATAAAACCTGTTTTCCTTCTGCCACAATTTTTTCTATTTGTTTAATATACAATTGAGTTTTTCCACTACTTGTAATCCCATGGAGAAGGCATACTTCCTTTTTCTCAAAGGCTGTATCTATTTCCAGAAGCGCTTTTTGCTGTGAATCGTTCAATTGAAAATTAATATCCATTTTCTTCGGAAGAGAAGGAATCCGGTCAGTATTACGGCGTTCAACAATAAGAATATTTTTATCCACCAGGCTTTTTAATTGTGCAGCGCTGGCCCCTGATTTTTTTAAGAGCTTAACCTGCGAAACCTCTCCTTCTGTTTTTGAAAAATGAAGAAAACTAAGCAACAATTCAAGCTGTTTTGGCGCTCTTCCAAATTCATCCATCAACTTATTTAATTGTTCATCTGATGAAAACTCAGGATTGAGTAAAATAAAATTTTCCTTTTTCTCCTTGAATTTATCAGTGAACGATTCCCAAACAAAACAAACACGCTTTTCAATTAACTTTTTAATCAAAGGATAAACATGTACCATGCTGGTCACTTGTTGCACTTCGGTGATCTTTAGTTCTTTTTTTATCAACAATGCTTCTGCCACAAGGTATTCTTCGTTATCTAAGCCAGAAAAATCTTCACCATATTCTTCATTATAAATTAAAATAGTTTCGCTGCTTAATTTTAAGTGGGTCGGTAGAGCCGCCGCCATCACTTCACCTTCACTGCACATGTAATATTCACTAATCCATTTCCAAAGTTTTAATTGCTGCGAATAAATTACAGGCTCATCATCTATTACATTCAAAATCTCTTTAGTCGAATAAGAAGGCTTTTCATGAATTATCGATTTTATAATACCGGAATATTTTTTATTTTTTCCAAACACCACTTCTGCGCGACAACCCATTTTAATCTTCTTAATTAAGCCTTTAGGAACTGAGTAAGTATAAGTTTTGGGAATGGCTAATGGAAGTATTACTTCCAGCCATGCAGATGCTGTTTCATCTTTTTCATAAAACAAATTTTGATCTTCAGGATTTTCTGTAATCATTTATACAAATATATTGAGAGTACTTGACAAGCGCTTAAGCAAACAGGAAAGTTACTTTTCTTTAATCCAACTTGCATGGTAATGGACAAGCGCTTCTTCCATTTGCTCAAATATTTTTTGTTTCAAAAAAGGCAGGTCTTCAAGTGTTAATCCTTCAGTTTTTGTTCGGGAAAGATAAACGCTGCGGCATTTTCCAGGGTTTAAAGAAAATATACTTTTATAATTAAGCCGGTCATAGGTGTCTAAAAATAAAATAGGAAGAATCGGTTTTTGAGTTTCTATCGCGATACGAAAAGCACCGTCATAAAATTTCTTTAAAGGATCATGAGTTGTGTTAAAAGTTCCTTCTGGACAAATTAAAACCGATATCTTTTTATGAATAAATTCAATAAGCTCTTGTAAGCTTTTCGTTCGTTCTTCCGGATTAGATCTATCAACAGAAACAGTACCTCTTTTATAAATAGAACCGAAAACCGGAATTTTGTTCATTTCGGCCTTGCCCAAAATTCTCATATTTTGACCTCTTGCTACCTTCATCATCATCGGAATATCCAGGTAAGAAATATGATTGGTAACGAAAATATATTCCTGGTTTTTGTTAAGTAGCTCTTCATCAATATTTGAATATTTAATTCCCACCATAAACAAAAAAGCATCTGCCCAAAATCTTGAAATTTTATAAATGAGATTACCAGCCCTTACAGATTCTTGTAAAAAAGCCCATATAAATAAAGGCAAGAGAACGAACATCCAGAATAAAAAAACAGCAAATCCGTAAATACTAAAAAAAATACGAAAAATCATTTTAAGAATTGTCATTGACCTATTTTAACTTACGAAAGTAAAAAAAGCACCTTTAAATATACAAAAGCACCATCCTTTATTTATTGTATAACAATATTTTACATAAAAAGTAAAAAATTAGCTTATTTAATAAGATTTAGTATTAGAATTTGCATGAAATTATCTTACATTTGCACTCCAAAAAATTGGAAAAGTATGTTTGCTATAGTAAAAATCGCTGGACAGCAGTTTAAGGTTACGCCAGGACAAAGTTTATATGTACCTCATCTTACTGGAAAACAAGGTGATGAAGTAGAATTTTCTGAAATATTGTTGCACGATGACAATGGAAAAATTTCTGTTGGTGGTAATGCAAATGTAAAAGTAAAAGCAGAAATATTGAATGAGTTGGTAAAGGGGGAAAAAGTGATCGCTTTTAAAATGAAAAGAAGAAAAGGTTTCAGAAAAAAACATGGTCATCGCACTCAATATACTCATATAAAAGTAACAGGAATTGCCTAAGCAATTTCTATAAAAACGAAATGAAGAATAAATTCATTTCTTAAATAGATCATATTTTAATATTAAGAATAATGGCACATAAAAAAGGTGAAGGTTCTGTAAAAAACGGACGCGATTCACAAAGCAAAAGGTTAGGCGTAAAAATTTTCGGCGGCCAGGCTGCCACTTCAGGAAATATTATTCTTCGCCAGCGGGGCACTGTTTATCATCCCGGTAAAAATGTAGGTCTTGGAAAAGATTTTACCATCTTTGCAACTACTGATGGAGTGGTTGAATTTAGAAAGACAAAAGGTGATAAAACCATTGTTTCTGTAACTCCCTCAGAAGCTACTGCATAATTTTTTTTTCAAATAAGTTTTGGCAGTTGACAAAATGTTTATATTTTTAATTATTATTTACTAACAATTAAATTCTAAAAACATGGCAACTGCAAAAAAAGCTGCTCCTAAAAAAGCCGCTGCAAAAAAAGCCGCACCTAAAAAGGCCGCTCCCAAGAAGGCTGCACCTAAAAAGGCTGCTCCTAAAAAAGCTGCTCCTAAAAAGGCTGCTCCTAAGAAAGCTGCTCCTAAAAAAGCCGCTCCTAAGAAAGCTGCTCCTAAAAAGGGCGCTCCTAAGAAAAAATAATTATATTTTTCTTACAGATACTTTAAGTCCCGAAATTTCGGGACTTTTTTATTGGTATTTTTCCTCTAAAACCAGCCGTGGTAAACAATTCTACAAACTACCTACCGAAAAAAATCTCACTGGCGTCAACATTTTTCAGTTTCTAAATTTTATATAGGTAATCATGGAAGTATTAAAAAATTGCAACCCAATTTTAGCTCTCTTCCAAGTTAATGAATATCCCTTGAGAAAATGTTTACAAATCCAAAACTCATTCAATTGCCGGTGATGAAATAAGTAAACTAACGGTTAACCCACAAACGCTTTCTGGAGAAAAGATTTCAGGTTATAAATTGTATGGAAGAAATAATAGCTAAAACAAAATGGTGAAATAATTTCAACCGGCAAATAAATTTTTTTTTGACGATTTGGTTCAAAAAAACAACTTTTGGAATTTTTGAAATGTTAAAAATCAGAAGAATTGGAGATTGAAAAATTACTGAGAACTTATGCAAGAAGGCCTTAAAAACTGACTGCTAATTTTACCCGCACTTCAAAAAAAACAATACCAAATATTGTATCCTATTCGTAATTTATTTATGTGATCTGTTCGATGAATTAGACAATGGAACTTCAGGCATTATCAACAATCGAAGAAAATAAAAATCGTGAATGTTTGTTCGTTTACTGTGACAAAACAAAATTCGTTTATCCATTACTGTTACAATATATTATTTCGAGAATTCTTTAGCCGCAAAAGTTTCAGAAACAACAGGTAATTCGACAAAAAAGCAGGTCCACTCCCCTTCTTTTGTTTCAAACCATATCCTGCCATTTAATGTTTCTACTATTCCCTTGCACATTGCAAGCCCAAGACCCGTTCCTGAAGTTTTAGTGGTGAAATTAGGCGCAAATATTTTATTGATCATTTCGGCACGGATGCCATTTCCATTATCCTTAATAGAAATTACCACCTTGTGATCATGCAATTCACTTTTAATATCTAAATTCACCTGTCTATAATCAGGTACAGACTGTACTGCATTTTGAAGAAGGTTGGTAAATAACCGATTGATCTGTGTTTTATCGGCCTCAATCATTATTTCATAAGGATAAAGGTTAGCATCAACTTGTACCTCATCATTAGTAGAATAAAGAGTGATGGAATTTTCAAGCATCTGGTTTACATCAAAAATTTGTTTTTGAGCATTGCCGATTTTTGCAAACTGGGCAAAGTCTCCTGCAATTTGTGAAAGATGCTCTATCTGTTCCAACAATATTTGAGCAACATATAATGAAATGCTTTTTACATCAGAAGAATTTTTTTCAATAGCCATTTGCAAATACTGAATGTTTAATTTCATCGGTGTAAGAGGGTTCTTTATTTCATGAGCCACTTGCCTTGCCATTTCACGCCAAGCCCCTTCTCTTTCGCTGCGGGCAAGCATTTTAGCACTTACATCCAATTTCCTAACCATCTTGTTATATTCCTTTACCAGATCACCGATTTCATCTTTCCTGTTCCACACAATTTCTTCATTACCCGTTTCAAGATTAATTTTCTTCATTTTATCACTCATCAAAGAAAATGATTGAGTGATTCTATTGGTAATAAAGAGCGCAATAATACCGGCAATTAAAAAAATAAAAGCATTGAGATTTATTATCGTTACCAAAAAATTTGAAATCTCATCCTGTAATTTATTTTGCGATTCAAAATAAGGAATGTTCAAGTAGGCATATTCTTTTCCCGCTTCATTGCGCACAGGAACGTAATTATTTAAATATTGAAGGCTCCCGATTTTTTGTTCCTGGAAATACTGAACATCTTTTAATTTACTCAAATGATAAAAAGCAATAGGATCCATTTTTTCACTCACAATCCCTTTGTTATAGGGTAAAGGAACCGATGAAACTTTCAGGTCCCCGTTAAGGTCATATACATTCAGATCTGTAGCATGTATATTAGATATTTTATTGATTGTTTCTGCTAGTTTATTTTCTGAAAGGCTGTCGAAATTAACAAGTTGATAATTATTTAGAGGCATTGTATCTATCGAATTTCTAAGCTCGTTTTCCATCACATGAATGGTGCGGCTTAATTTTTCTCTGTTATTACTATGGTACCTGTTGATAAAAAACAGAATAGTGGTAACACCGATAACAATAAAAGAAAAAACACTGATCAAAATGATCGTTCCATGAACCTGGTTGCGGATATTTAATTGAAATAAGGATTTAAAATTCGAATTTAATTTTCTCTCAGTCAGAAAATGATGGGCAAGATTAAAGAATATAGCGATCAGTAAAAAAGAACAAAACAGGTAAGCGAACAAAGTGATCGACTCGACAAAAAATCTGTCCTGGCGGGCGATTACAATTACTTTATCTGCATTTGCTTTATACCATAATTCTTCATAACCATTCCTTTTCACAATCCTGAATTCATTATAAGTAAAATCATTGTTATCAATATCAGTTGTAAACGGATAATCGTTATAGCTACTGCTTAATTTATTATTATTATAAACTGCAAATGCGTATACAGGCGAACTTTCAATGGAATTATTATTCCCTTTTGAAAAAAGTTCAGGATATAATGCATCGCTCTTATAACGTTTTGGTTTTGAAATAATAAAAACGTATCCCTGCTTTAAACCATCAGAATT
>JBBQWJ010000062.1:0-14762 GCA_038210685.1 Chitinophagales bacterium
TGCGTCTTTAATTGCATCTTCAATTACATCCACACCAATTATCTTTTTTGCTTTCTTACTCAAAAATATTCCAATGCTTCCGGTGCCACAATAAAGATCATAAACTGTTTCATTGCCTGTGAGTGCTGCAAAATCTTTTACCACGTTATATAAAACTTCGGCTTGTTTTGTATTGGTTTGAAAAAAAGATTTTGGAGAAATTTTAAAATTAAAATCACCGAGTTTTTCAATAACATATCCTTTACCATAAAAAGTTATAGGCTCGAGATCATTAAGGCTATCGTTCCATTTTTGATTTATCGTATAAACTAATGTAGTGACTGCCGGCACTTTTTCTAATAAATAGCTACCAATTTTTTCTATTTCTTTTTTATCCTCATTGGCAAAAACCAGGTTTACCATTAATTCCCCGGTAGTACAATTTCTAATAACAATGTTTCTTAAAAATCCTTTATGTTCTTTGATATCATAATAGCTGTAATTGTTGCTTTCCGCAAATTCCCGTAAAGTATTTCTTATGATATTATTGACATCATCCATCAACCAACATTCGCGGATATCAATAATTTTGTCATACAATTTTGGAACATGATAACCCACGGCACCGCCAGGCCATTCGTCTTCTCCTAAGCTTTTTAACTCATCCTGGGTTAAGTATTTTTTGTTGCTAAAAGTGAATTCTAATTTGTTCCTGTAGTTGGTTGTTTTTTCAGAACCCATAATTGGCAATACAGGAACATCCATTAATTTACCGATCCTTTTTACCACGTCTTTCACCTCCTGCTCTTTATATTCCAACTGTTTTTCATAAGGGAGCATTTGCCATTTGCATCCACCGCAAATTCCAAAATGGATACAAAAAGGAGTAACTCTTTCAGAACTATATGTGTTTATTTTGGTGACTTTCCCCTCTGCCCAGTCTTTTTTATTTTTTTTTAATAAAACATCCACTACATCACCGGGAACGGCTCCTTCAATAAAGATCACTTTGCCTTCAATTTTTGCCAATGCTTTTCCTTCTGCCGCATATCCGGTTACAGGAATATTTTGTAGCTGTATTTTTTTTCTTTTCACGGGTGCAAAAATAAATGATGTTCTATCAAGGAAGTTTATAAATTATTGACAAAACTTTTTGAAATAATGAGCTGAAAATTTCGTTTAAAATCTTTTTGAAAGAGCCTGTAATTACCGCTAATTAAAATGTTAACTATTTCATTCATACTTTTTTTACAGTTCAAATTGAATATTTTTGTTTTTCATTTATCCACATCATGAAATTATTTTTATCTTTCTTTCTTATTCTTTTTGCTTTTACCATTGCTGAGGCACAGGGATATAAAGTCACTTTAAACGCTCCTCAATATAAAAGCGGGCTCGCTTATCTTACCTATTATTATGGAAAGAACATGAATGTGCAGGATTCAGCCATTGTAAATTCAAAAGGGGTTGCTGTATTCGAGGGAAAAGATAAAATATTACCCGGTGTTTATTCAATTGTTTTACCGGGTAAAACTAAATTGTTTGATTTGCTTATAGCAAAGAAACAAATTATTAATATTTCTGTTCCGGATACAACTGACATTCTCAATACAGTTGCAATTACAGGCGCTGAAGAAAATGGTCTTTTTCAGCAATATCAAAGATATGCTTCTTCAAAAGGCAGATTGTTGCAAAGTGAAATGCAGGCTTATAAAACTTCTACAACAAAAGAAGACAGCACTGCACACGAAAAAAAATACAGAGACTTAAATGACGAATTGAATATTTACAGGGATAATATTATCAAAGACCATCCTGAATCTATGCTGGCAACTTTGCTTATAAGTATGAAGCCTGTTCCTGTTTTATATTCTGACCCGAAAACGCATGAGGATTCAGTCGCTAATTTTCAATTCTACAAAAAGCATTATTGGGATGGAATTACGTTTATGGATGACCGTATTATCCGTACTCCTTTCTTTTTACCCAAGCTCGAGCAATATTATAGAAACGTAGTTCCGCCCGTTCCTGATTCAATAATCAACGAGTCGGATTATATGTTGCTGTTGGCAAGATCGTCTCCTGAAATGTATAAATTTTTATTGAACTGGCTTACTGATGAATACATCTATCCTAAATATATGGGACAAGATGCCGTGTTTGTTCACCTTTTTGAAAAATATCATTCAAAAGGAGTATCAAGTTGGTTGAATGAAAAACAAATGAAAACCATTTCAGACAGGGCTTACATGTTGATGGCGAATTTGATTGGAGAGCAGGCCGCCAATTTAGAAATGGTTGATTCCAGCGGTAAAAATGTTCCTTTATATAATATCAATTCAAATTATATCGTAGTTTGTTTCTGGGATCCTACCTGCGGCCATTGTCAAAAACAGGTTCCCCGGCTGGATTCGATTTACAACGCCAAATGGAAAAATGAAGGCGTAAAAATGTATGGCGTACTTACCGAAACAAAAGATCTGGATCTATGGAAAAAATTTATAAAAGATAAGAGCTTAGGTGGCTGGATCAACGTTTATGAAACAGATGCGCAAAGAAAAATAATTCAGGATTCAAAGCAGGCTTCTTACAAACAATTATATGATGTGATCCAAACTCCAACATTGTATTTGTTGGATAAAGACAAAAAAATTATTGCAAAGAAATTAACGCTGGAGCAAATGGACGATGTGCTTGATGCCAAAATAAAAAGCGAATCTGCAAAAACTGCAACAAGGCAGTAAACGAACTTTTAAAGTAGATTTTTATTTTGCCAAAAAGGAAACCTTGCTAAAATGCGGGATACTCTAAAATTTTTTAAATGAAAAAGCTGCTTCTCATTTTTCTTTTTACCTGTTCTTTGTTTTTTTGCCACGGCCAAACACTTTTTACTTATGGTAGTCACAAAGTAGATGTATCTGAATTTTTAGCTGCCTATAATAAAAATAAAACCGCTACAGCAAAAGATTCACAGGCGCTTCGCGATTACCTTAATTTATACATCAATTTTAAATTGAAAGTGCAGGCTGCCGAAGATATGCACCTTGATACACTTCCATCAATGATTGCAGACCTGCATAACTTCAGAAGCCAGATCCAGGATAGTTATCTTAAAGATGAAAAAGAAGTGAACCGTCTTGTGGACGAGGCATTTTTGAGAAGCCAGAAAGACATTCATACCATTTATTATTTGATAAAATCAGCCAATAGTGAAGATTCAGTAAAAGATGGAAAATTGGCAAATGAAATATCTCAAAAACTAAATTCAGGCGAAGCCGACTCCCTTATTATCTCAAAAATAAATGCAAATGATGCAGGCAAAATTGAAAAACAAGATATTGGATTCATCACAGTTTTTACGTTGCCTTATAAATTTGAAAACATAATTTATGGCTTAAAGCCTGGCAGCGCCAGCAAGCCTTTTCACGCAAAAAACGGCTGGTATATTTTTAAAAATGCAGGTGAAAGGCATGCTGTGGGTAAAATAGCAGTTGCGCAAATTTTATTTGCCGTTCCGCAGGGAAATGAACATCAAAAAGAAGAGACAAAAAAACTGGCGGATTCTGTTTATAAGGCTTTATTAAATGGAGCTGATTTTGCAACACTTGCGAAGCAATACAGCGATGACAGAACCACTTTTATGAATGGTGGAAAGATGCCCGAATTTGGTACTGCCAAATACGATTCTGTTTTTGAGAATCATGCGTTTTCATTAAAAAAAGATGGAGAGATATCAAAACCTTTTGAAACAAATTTTGGATACCATATTATAAAACGAATTTCCGCTGAACCTGTTCCTGCTACAAAAGATGATGAACAGTTTATGTATAATTTAAAGCAACAGGTTTTAAATGATAGCCGTATCCAAACAGCGAAAGAAAAATTTCTAAAAGAGATTTTTCCTGTTATCGGCTTAACAAGAAAAAAAGTTAACCGGCAAGACCTCTGGCGAATTACTGACAGCGCGTTACTTAGTAAAAAAACAATAAAATCAGGAAGCGTGAATGAAAATACAACCTTACTTACTTTCAACAATAAACAAAATGTGAAGGTGAGTGACTGGATTCTTTTCGTGAGGAATAGTGATAAAAAGGTAGAGGGTGATCACGCTTCATATGAAAATATTTTTCCAGAGTTTATAAATCAATCTGCTATTTCCAATTATGCATCACGCCTGGAAAATTACAACCCTACATTTAAAGCGCAGATCAATGAATTTAAAGAAGGGAATATGCTTTTTGAAATCATGCAAAGAAAGGTTTGGAGCAAAGCCTCTTCTGATACTGTCGGCCTAAAAAAATATTATCAATTGCACAAGCAAAAATACCTGTGGAATGCAAGTGCAGAAGCGGTAATTTTTTCCTGTTCAAATATTGAGGTAGCTAAAAATAGCATGGCCGAATTAAAAAAAGGAAAAAGCTGGAAAGAAATTGTAAATGAAAATCCTTCTTCTATACAGGCGGATTCGGGAAGATTTGAATTGGGGCAGATTCCCGTTGTAGACAGAACTGCATTTGCATCGGGGCTAATCACACTTCCTGTAATTAATAAGACTGATGGCACTGCAGTATTTGCGAAAATATTTAAAATGTATCCTGATAACCAACAAAGAAGTTTTGATGATGCACGCGGACTTGTGATCAATGATTATCAAAATTATCTTGAACAAAAATGGATTGAGCAATTAAAGAAAAAATATCCTGTAAAGATGAACCAGCAAGTGTTTCAATCTCTCCTGCATAAAAATTAATCTCTCTTTTTTAAGTCCGGACTAAAAATATTTTTCGCTTTTAGCAAATATTTATCAAATAACTATTTTCCTTTGTACCCTTTCGGCAGGCTTTTTGAAAAGTTTGTGTAAAGAATTCTAACTCATTAAAAACTAAAAAACTACGTAATGAAAAAATTATTGACTATTGCTTTATGCGCCGGCATATTTACGACGGCAAAATCGCAGGTTTACATACAAGGCGGTGTTAATCTTGCCAACATTTCTACTACCAATTCAGGGGCTACTCAAAAAAACAATATGCTTACCACCTTCAACGCAGGAATTATGGCAAGATCTAATGCTACAGAGCCAATTGCACTTGAAGCTGGTTTGTTACTGGAAGGAAGAGGTTCTAAGGCAGACACCTATCTTACTTCTTCTACTGATGACAATTATGTGAAATCAAAATTTAATCCTCTTTATCTTGAATTGCCAGTGAACTTTGTGATTCGGCTGCCTCTTCAACATAAAACAAATATTTTTTTTAATGCAGGACCTTATATAGCAATGGGCATAGCAGGAAAATCAAAAGTAGAAACCAAATTTTTGGGAAGCGTTTCCAATTCTACAAGCGATATCAAATTCAACAATGATAACCCATCAACCACTCAACAGGAAGACGCCCGCTACGATAAATTAAAACGTTTTGATTATGGTATAAACCTTGGGGGAGGATTTGATCTGGGGAGTGTAATTTTAAAAGCGAATTATTCTTTGGGTATGGCGAAGATCAACTCTACACAAACTAATAATAGCGCTAACGATAAGAATAAATACAGAACAGTAAGTATATCTGTGGGTATTCCTCTTCACAGAAAATAATTCAGGGATTTTGGAAATAAAAAAGACTGGCGTCCAACGGCCAGTCTTTTTATTTAACCGTAGGTTAAACAATTTCTTTGGCCACATTTACAACTATATGAGGTTTGCCTAATGTATAATAATGTAATACCGGTACGCCCTCTTTTTTCAATTCTTTAGATTGCTGTAATAGCCATTCGGTTCCTACTATTTCTACCTCCGAGTCTGTTTTGCATTTCATAATTTCATTACTCAACTCAGTAGGAATATCTACATGAAATGTACGTGGTAAAACGGTGAGTTGTCTTTTTGAAGTAATGGGCTTTAAGCCGGGAATGATAGGAATCGTGATTCCCATTTCTCTGCAATTTTTCACAAACTCAAAATATTTTTTATTGTCAAAGAACATTTGCGTGGTGATATAATCTGCACCGGCTTCCACTTTCATTTTTAGATAATTGAGATCGCTCTGAAGGTTTGGAGCTTCAAAATGTTTTTCAGGATAGCCAGCCACTCCAATACAAAAATTGGTTTTATTGCCGTCTCTTATATCATCTTCAAGATAAATACCATGATTTAAATTTACAGTTTGCTTTATAAGGTCAATTGCGTAAGCATGGCCGTTTTCTTCGGGTTCAAAAACGGATTCATTTTTAGGTGCATCACCACGAAGCAACAATACATTATCGATACCAAGAAAAGCAAGGTCAATTAAGGCATTTTCGGTTTCCTGCAAATTAAACCCGCCACAAATTAAATGTGGAACAGCGTCTATTTTATAATGATTCATGATTGCCGCGCAAATACCTACTGTACCCGGGCGCTTGCGAATTTCCACTTTTTCAAAAGTACCATCCGCTTTTCTTTTAAAAACCTGCTCACTACGGTGATAAGTTACATTTATAAATGCAGGGTTAAACTCCATTAATGGATCAAGATGATTATAGATTGATTCAATTGTTTTTCCTTTTAAAGGAGGAAGAATTTCAAAAGATATGGACGTTCCTTTTGATTCTTTTATGTGATCGGTAACTTTCATTTTTTAAAAATAGATGCAAACATAAGTGCTAATAAGAAAAATGCAAAGAAACAAGCGTTTGGGACTTTATTCTTTGTTTTTTAATGAATAAAAAAAGCAAGAATCCCGGTTGCAACCAAAGTTACGCCAGTAATTATCCCTGCATTGTGTTCGAGTGTATGCCAGTTAAGTTTTAAAACTCCCATATAGGCAAACCGTACCAACAAAACCATGCCGCCGGTAGTAATAATTAAATACAAGGCAGCAATAAACCAGATAAGCCAGGGAGCCTGCGCTCCGGCCAATAAAAAATAGGCTTCAATTTCCATGCAAGGTGACAAAAACATGGCGAGTACTAAAGCAATAATGATCGTGCTTTTCGATTTCTTTTTTTTAATATCATCACTTATGTGAAAATGTTTGTGATTGTGGTGGCGATAAATAAACAGAATTCCCAACGCTATCAATATTACAGGAGCAATATAATGGGTAAAATCCTCAATCTTTGCAGCCAGTTGAGCGCCTATAAATCCGAGCACCAAACCTATCGCAACTGTACTTAAACCATGTGAAATGGCGGAAATAAATGTAACCCGGGTTACTTCTGCAACCGACCATTTTTCTTTCCTTCCAATAGCAATAACCGGCAACCAGTGATTAGGAATAGTGGCATGCAAAAGGCTTAAAATGATACTGCCTGTAATAATGCTGAACATTATAGGATTTATAATTCTGAAATAAAAATGATTTGCAAGATACTTTCATAGCATCTTTTAAAGGAAATTATTTCTACCGACTTGCAAATAAAAAAGCCTTTGTGATTTCAACAAAGGCTTTAAATGCTGTAGGGGAAGGGCTCGAACCTTCACGAGGCAGTTAGCCGTAGCACAAAGTTGAGTGGTCGACCCTGGTCGTCCTGATTTTCATCTGGACGGCTCTATGCTATGTTTATCCTGTGATCCTCACCCCCGAGACAAGAGGGCATGTCTGCCAAAAATTTCATCACCCCACAATTTTTAAGAACTAATAAGACGCAAATCTAACATTATTGGCTTAAATAGAAAAGTTTTTTAATAAAAATCAAAAAAATATAGAAAATATTCAATTATTTTACTATTTTTGCTTAATTCATCTAAAATAAAAAAGAATTTATGGCTGCCAAATTTAATATTGATAAATTGGATTTAAAGATAATCCAGGAAATGCTCGAAAATGCAGAAATGCCTTACGCCGAATTAGGTAAAAAACTTTTTGTAAGTGGTGGCACCATTCATGTTCGAATAAAAAAGTTGGAAGAACTCGGAATTGTTAAAGGTAAAAAATTAAAAGTTAATTTAGGCCTCCTTGGCTACGATATTACTGCTTTTGTTGGGATATTTCTTGAAAAAAGCTCTCTTTATGATACGGTAGCTACCGAATTGGAAAAAATCCCCGAAATTATCAGGCTTAATTACACTACTGGCAATTACAGTATGTATCTTGAAATTGTTTGTAAAGATATTAGTCAACTTCGTAGTGTGCTTCATGATAATCTGCAAAAAATAAAAGGAATTGAACGCACAGAAACATTAATTTCTCTCTCTGAAAGCTTTAACAGAAGCGTGAGGGTGAGCGAAGAGGAAGATTGACAAATTAGCAAACATTTGCAGTAAACAAACAAATGAAAGACATTTCTATTTTCTTTTTTGTTAATAGATCAGAATTTTACGACAGTAAATCAACAAATAATTCAGATTTTAATTTTACCCAAAAACCGAATTAATTATTTGTAAATCAATTGCTCATCGAAATTGGATCGTTTCCGGATTTTAAAGAGTTCACAAATTCAGCCACTGTTTTTTTATATTCCTCTTTTTGGAATTCTAATGTTTCAAAATGGAAAGTACCGGCCTTATCCAGGGCTTTTTCTATCGAAAAATCTTTTTGTTGTACTGATAAAAAGTATCTTTTCTCCATCAGGTATTTTGCGAGATATTCCTGCTCTGTTTGCCCGGGAGTAGGAATTAAAATGGCTCTTTTTTTTAAAGCAGCTAAATCCATAACCGACGTGTAACCACTTCTACATATTACGATTTTCGACTTTGAAATTACTTTATTTAATTCACTAGCCGGCAAGTGATTTTCAATTGTTATATTATTAAAATTTGCAGGTTTGTTGCTTTCATCAGGAAGCCCTCGGATAATAAAGATGTTTCCTTTAATAGATATTAATTGTTCAAGAATTTTGTTTTCAAAAATAGTTCTTTGAGGTTCAGGCCCAGAAAGGATGATGAGTAAATCATAAGCTTTTATCATGCCTGGGAGTTCAATAAATCTTGAAAGAGGACCTATATATGTTATGTTTTCTGGCAGTATTTTGGGATGAGAAAGTTCACCGGCAAGACCGCTTTTTTTCTGATCCGGCACCCAGCATGTTCTGTATTTTTTTATAAAATGGTAATGAATTTTTTGTGCAATTCGATCACTAAAATTATTTCCTGTCTTAATAAGGAGTTGATGAGTTATGTAAATCGAAGGAATATTTTTATCATACATTCCAAAGCGGTTATCAGATATTACAGCGTTTATTGAATATTTTTTAATGGTCTTTTTTAACCATTGTTTTTCATTAAAAATTCTATAGATAATTTTTGATGATTGTAAAAATAATTTGAAAGCAAAGAAACTTTTTTGGCGACTATATTTAATTTCGTACCCTTTGTACCGTAAAAATACGGTGGTAGGGAACTCTTTTTTTAACAAAGAAAAAGTTTTTTTATCGGCTACAATATACACCTCACAACCCAGCGAAATCAGTTCTTTAATAATTGGAATACAACGGGTTGAATGCCCTAAGCCCCAGTCGAGAGGTGCCACCAAAACACGTGTATTTTGCCGGTCACTGTTAAAATTTTTATTTTTTACCACAAAATTTGCAATATTTATTCGTGAAAATAGTTTAATTTGGTGTTATGATATATTTAATGAATTAAGTTATTAATCTGGTAGCTTGTTCATTTTTGTATTAGCGTAATCGAAATATTTTAATGAAAAACGTAAACCGCACTTTGTTAGTATTATTAGTTATCCTTTCTGTTATTGCGATGAGTTGTAGTGCTTCGCGCAAAAGCAAAACAGGATGTGAATGTAATAGTAACATGGTAGGTTATTAAAAACCAATCAAAATGGACAAATTCAATAGGGATCTTTTGGTATTGTTCAAGGAAAAATCTAATCCCCAATCAATTGAGCATGAAGTAGAACTTCTTCATGAGCTTCTTTTTTATGTTGAAAAAATTGATAACCTGGTATCTGTTTACGAGGTGGTCAATGTAAATAAATATAAAATTTCTTCGGACAAAAAAATGGTACGCGAAACGTTAGGGAATAAAGTTTTAAAGCCTTTTGTTTTTCTGAATAACAAAAACTAGGTTAGTTATTCTTTTATAGTCCACACTTCTCTGCCGCGTAATAATTTATCTAAATCAGCTTTAGTTTTCGCTTTAGCTTCATCAACTTGCTTTGCCAATACCTCTTCATAGCATGGCCTGTCGGTTTGATAAAAAACACCGAATGGCCTTGGGAAGTGGTGTTCAGAAGATTTCGGATCATCAAAAATTCTTGTGAGTATTTGTGCCTTGTAAAAATCTTTTTCATCATGTATCCAAAGATCGTTCACACTTTCCTCTCCATTTAGTTCCACCACTTCCGGCTTTAATCCATTTAATTTTATTCCTTTATTTTTTTCTGCACCAAAAATTAATGGCTCTCCTTGCACAAGAAATAAAGTTTCTTCCGGTTTCGTTTTTTTATCCGTGAACATCTCAAAGGTGCCATCATTAAAAATATTACAGTTTTGATAGATCTCAAGAAAAGATGTCCCTTTGTGATGAGCAGAGCGTAACAGCATTTCCTGTAAATGTTTCGGATCTCTGTCCATGGTTCTTGCCACGAAAGTAGCATCAGCCCCCAGGGCCAAAGCTGCGGGATTGAAGGGATGATCAATACTTCCCAAAGGAGAGCTTTTAGTCACTTTTCTTTGCTCACTTGTAGGAGAATACTGACCTTTCGTTAATCCATAAATCTCATTATTGAATAGTAAAATGTTTACGTCAAAATTGCGGCGAAGTAAATGTATAGTATGGTTTCCGCCAATGCTCAAAGAATCGCCGTCGCCGGTTACAATCCAGACACTCAGTTCAGGCCTGCTTGCTTTTAAACCGCTGGCAATCGCCGTAGCGCGTCCGTGAATACTATGCATTCCATACGTATTCATGTAATATGGAAAACGGCTACTACAGCCGATTCCGGAAATAATTACAAAATTTTCCTTCGGAATTCCGAGAGTTGGAAATACTCTTTGCACCTGGGCTAAAATGGAATAATCTCCACATCCGGGGCACCAGCGAACTTCCTGGTCGGTAGCAAAATCTTTCGAAGTTAATTTCTGAGGAGCGATAGCAATGTCAGTCATTTGAATAAATTAGAATAACGAAGTTAGTGCATACACCTGTATCTGAGAATAGCAGAAGTGTGAAATGTGGTTTTTTTTACAATTCAATAACGGTATTCAATCACAAGTTATTTTTTAACTCAAGTAAAAACAATTTTACTTTTTCCAAAGCTTCTATCATTTCATGTTTTTCACCTGCGGTTTTATTATTTTTTATAAATTCCTTTGCGCCTTCAATCGTATACTTTCTTTCGCGCAACAAATGATAAATCATCTTTAAGTTTTTTATATCCTCGGGCCTAAAAAAACGGTCGCCTTTTTTATTTTTTTTCGGTTTTAAAATAGAGAATTCTTTTTCCCAATATCTTATTAAAGAAGTATTTTCTTTAAACATCGAGGCTACATCACCGATCGAATAATATTGTTTTTGGAAAAGAACTTCATCGGCAGGAACCTTGATAACATCAGGCTCTGCATTATACTCTTTTAAACTTTTTCTCCCCCTTTTTGATTTTGGCTTTATTTGTTGCTTTACTGATTCTTTCGTTTCATTTTTTGTAGTTGAATCATCATCAAAAGAAAAATTGATTTGTTTAAGTGGCATGATTATCGATTTTTTTCGACCTTAATTCCCCGGCTTTTAGTGAAGCACAAAACTTTACTTTTAATTTTTGTAGCCGGCCTCTTTTTTCTGAATTAAAAAACGTTCTGTTTGTAAATGCCTTCAAAGCAAATACCTTTGCCCCGTTAAGAAATATTTATCTAAACAAAGATAACTTCTTAGAATACAAAATGATCTTAAAAATTCGGAAATCTTTATGATGAACAGTGCAGAAATAAGACAACATTTTCTTGATTTTTTTAAAAGCAAAGGACACCATATTGTTCCATCTGCACCGATCGTTATTAAAAACGACCCGACATTACTTTTTACTAATGCCGGGATGAACCAGTTTAAAGAATATTTTCTGGGAAATAAACCGGCGCCTTATTCGCGGATAGCCGATACTCAAAAATGCCTGCGCGTAAGTGGTAAGCATAATGATCTTGAGGAAGTAGGCGTTGACACGTATCATCATACCATGTTTGAAATGCTTGGCAACTGGAGTTTTGGAAATGCAACCGGAGAACCTAAGCCTTATTTTAAGGAAGAAGCGATTGCATGGGCATGGGAATTACTTACTAAGATTTATACAATTCCTGAAAGCGATTTATATGTTTCCGTTTTTGAAGGCGATGAAAAAGAAGGTTTGCCGCGCGATGAAGAGTCTTTGAATTTCTGGAAAATGTGGATTGATGAAGACCGAATCATTTTTGGAAATAAAAAAGATAATTTTTGGGAAATGGGCGATACTGGCCCGTGCGGCCCATCTACTGAAATACATGTGGATTGCAGAGCTGAGGAAGAAAAGAAATCAATTCCGGGTAAAGAGTTGATCAATAAAGACCATCCGCAGGTAATTGAAATATGGAATGTGGTGTTCATACAGTACAATCGGAAAAAAGACTCATCCCTGGAATTGTTACCTGCAAAACATGTAGACACAGGAATGGGTTTTGAAAGATTGGTGCGTGTTTTACAAAACAAAAAAAGCAATTACGACACAGATATTTTTACAGGAACGATTGCTGAAATTGAAAAAATATCAGGAAAGAAATACGACAATTCTGATTCAAAAGAGGCTATTGCTTTTCGTGTAATTGCCGATCACATTCGTGCAATTTGTTTTGCTATAGCGGATGGGCAAATACCTTCGAATACGGGTGCCGGATATGTTATACGTAGGATTTTAAGAAGGGCGGTGCGATATTATTTTTCTTATCTCAATGTAAAAGAGCAACTACTTTATAAATTAGTTCCCACAATTTCAAAGCAATTTGGAAATATTTTTCCAGAGTTAATAAAACAACAGGATTTTATAATTAAGGTGATCAAAGAAGAAGAGGAATCCTTTTTTGGAGCTTTAGTATTTGGACTGGAAAGATTTTATAAATATATAAAGTTTCGCGAAGATCATCCGGAAGCAAATAGGGGATTTACATCCGCAAAAAGTGGTCCTCCAGATTATGAGAATTGGAAGCAAAAAATGCTCGATGGTAAATTTGCATTTGAGTTATTTGACACTTATGGTTTTCCCATTGATTTGACTCAGTTGATGGCCAAAGAAATTGGCTGGAATGTAGACATGGAAAGATTTAATGAAGAAATGCAAAAGCAAAAAGACCGCAGCCGTGCAGCGGCAGTTGTTGATACAGAAGATTGGATTGTATTAAATGAAGATGGAGGAAAAGGTTTTGTAGGTTATGAAAATCTTGAAACAGAAAGTAAAGTTTCCAAATACAGAAAGGTAAAATCAAAGGGAAAAGAGACGTTTCAAATCGTTTTAAATACAACCCCTTTTTACGCAGAAAGTGGTGGACAGGTAGGCGATACAGGAGTTTTGATCTTTGGCGAAGAAAAAATTCCGGTAATAAATACTAAAAAAGAAAGCGAACTGATTTTACATTTTACTGAAAAGCTTCCGGCAGATATTGAAGAAAATGTGATTGCAAAAGTAGATGCGGATAAAAGACAAAATACAGCCGTTCATCACAGTGCTACGCATTTAATGCACGCGGCTTTGCGAAAAGTGTTAGGCACGCATGTTCAGCAAAAAGGAAGTTTGGTAAATGAAGATTATCTGCGCTTTGATTTTTCTCATTTTAGTAAAATGACCAAAGAAGAAATTGAAAAAGTGGAATCGATTGTAAATGAAAAAATAAGAGAAAATATTCCGGTAGTAATAAGGCAAATGCCAAAGGAAGAAGCATTGAAAACAGGTGCCATGGCTCTTTTTGGAGAAAAGTATGGGGATTTGGTGAGAGTTGTGAAGATGGACGATAATTATTCAATAGAACTTTGTGGTGGAACGCACGTGGGCAATACCGGTGAACTGGGAATTTTTAAAATAACAACAGAAACTGCGGTTGGCGCAGGTTTGCGGCGTATTGAAGCAGTTAGCGGAAAGACTGCAGAAGATTTTATTAATAAAGAATTGGAAGAACTGAATTCTTTAAAAGATCAATTAAAAAATCCAAAAGACAGCCGCAAAGCATTGGATAATTTGCTCTCAGAAAAAGAAAAATTAAATAAGCAGGTAGATCATTTGGAACTTCAGATACTTGCTACAGTAAACGAACAATTAAAGAAGAATTCTGTTTTAATAAATGGCATAAACTTTATTGGAGCGATGGTGCCCGTTACAAATGCAGATGCTTTGAAAAAATTAATTCCCCTTTTAAAAGAAAATTTAGAGAACTATTTGATTGTCTTATGCGCAGATATAGAAGGCAAGGCCAATGTTGTAGTGGCTGCAGATGAAAAATTTATTTCTTCCAAAAAAACAGATGCGGTTAAAATAATTAAAGAAAACGTGGCGCCATTGATAAAAGGTGGCGGAGGGGGACAAAAAACATTAGCTTCTGCAGGCGGACAGGATGTTTCTAAATTGAATGATGTGATTGAAATTGTAAAATCACTTTTATAATTTCAGCAAGTTGCCACCAGGAATTTTATGTTAACGTTGAATTATTAATTGCGCGAAAATCTTGTTTTTAATTTTGAGGGTTTTAACTTGAGAAAACAAAAATTTATCGAAATGAAAACAATTTTTTTACCGGCAATTTTTACCGCTTGTTGCGCAACCTTTGCCGTCAGCGGTTTTTCGCAGTTAAAACAGCCGAGGATCCAAAAGAATGAAGAGATTATTATTCGTAAAAAT
>JBBQWJ010000063.1:0-14433 GCA_038210685.1 Chitinophagales bacterium
GCGCTTTCCCACGGATACATCGCACCTTTAAATCCATGTGCAAATGCATTATTTTCTGCTTCTTTTAATCTCTTAAAACGATATTCAAGCATGCTTTTTGCCATTTCAGGGTGAAGGACAAGAAGGGAAGGAAACATCCATATTTCTGCATCCCAGAAAACGTGGCCGTTGTATCCAAGTCCGCTTAAACCCATAGGCGATGGACTATAATCTGTTCCACCTCTCACAAAAGAATACAAATGATACATGGCAGAATGAACATCCCGCTGACTTGCTTCATCGCCCTCTATTTTGATATCACTTTTCCATAAAGCGTCCCAGGCTTCATCATGAAATTGAATTAGTTTTTTAGTGCCTTGTAATTTTGCATAAATCACGTAACGCTGCACTTCATTAAAAGGGTCTTCGTGCTGCGCGGTGGTAATAGAAGCGCCGGCAATCGCGAAATGATAAGTGGTTCCAGCTTTCAGGTTCTTTTTAAATTTTGCGAGATGCATATTGTTGTCCCACATTTCATGTATAAGCTCGGGCTCAGAGCCGTGAGGTTCATCAAACAAAAAAGTAGTTGCAGAAGCAATCGTGAGTTTTCCTGTTGGGCTTTTTGCCACAGAAGAAAGCAAACTGATCTTTACGTTGGGCCTGTCGATTTGATTATAATAATTCTGCACGTCGCGCAATTCGTCGGGCGCCTGCATTACGCTTGCAGGAATTATTTCAATATCTTTTTTAGCAGTAATAGTTACATCTACCAAAACATTGTAAGGTAAATTTCTCAACGCATAATAAGTGTAAGAAATGGTGGCTTTATCCTGGTAATCAAAAGTGGTATTTAAATTGGCGTGTTTCATATCCAATACCTGTCGCATATTTTTTGCGTCGCCATCACCAATGCGATGACCGTCAATATCGAGGTACATGTTTACCAGGTTGAAACTTTGCAAAAAGTTACTAACCATTCCCCTTCCGTACTGGTCATAAGCTCCATTTAAAACAACCGTTTTACATTTTAATGGTTCAGCAGAAGAAACAATTCCAATCATTCCATTGGCAACCGTTTCTCCATAATAATTAGAAGGGTCAATTTTGTTGGCGACAATTTTCCAGGTATCCTGTGCATTTGAAACTGAACAAACAAAAAGGGAAATACAAACAATAAACAACTTTCTCATTACAAGTAATTTAGCAAAAATTTAAAGCTAAATTACATGTTTAATATCTACTTTTAACAAATTACCAGTATTAGTTTGTATTCTAATGAGAAGAAATTTCAAGATCTTTTTAGGTGTTATCATCCTTATAATAATTTCTGTTGTTGCCTGCTTTTTTATTACCGTACAAAAAAGCCAGGAAACAGTAATTGAAGCCAGGCTTTTTAATGTATTGGAAGAATTAAATTCACCGGTTAATTGGAAGAACTGGCAGATTTCATTAAAAAAAGATTACACAAAAAACCCTTCGCAGTATGTGATAAAGGAAGACAGTATTGCTCATAAATTTTCAATCAAAACTGCAGATTATACTTTTTCCATACATAAGCCTAATCCTGTAATCTTTGAGGTAAAAGAACAATCAAAATATACTACTTGTAATTACAGCATACATATTTTGCCTTCCCTCATATCGCATTACACTCATATTGTAACTACTACTAAGGTAAGTTTACTGGATATTTTATTACATCGAAAAAATGTTGCTTTTACAACCATCTCCGATTTAAAATACTTTATACAGAATCCCACTGACTATTATGGATACGACTTCGTTACAAAAAGAACAGTTGATACTATTTTGGTAGAAAAAAAAATTGTTGTGCTTAAAAAGAACTGGCAACAGGAACTTTCCTTAACCTTTGACAGTCTTTCATCTTTTATTAAAGCCAATGGCCTGGAGGCTATGCAAACTAAAATTGTTTACTTCAAACCAATTTCAAAAGATTCTGTGGAAATAAAGGCAGGCATTCCTGTTGATCGTATTGTGGCAGGAAAAGGAGATATCAGGTGTTTTGATATGCCTAAAAGTTTTATATTGGCAGGACGATATAAGGGGCCTTACAACAAAAGAAGTTCACTCTCTCGTGCAATGGAAAAGTACATACAAAATCATTCACTGGAAGTGATTGCGGAACCCTACGAAAGGTATTTGAGTGGCGATATCCCAAAGTCAGACAGTGATGAAGTGAGTATTGAAATTTGCTATCCAATATTTTAAGCTGAGTTCTTTTTTGAGGATATCGAAACTATTATTTTACCGTTATTGATTGTAATTATTAAAGATTATTTATTTTTTTTAAAAAAGAAAAAAAAGCATGATGAAAAAAATGACTTATCGCCATATTGAAATGCTCAATTTATTCATTCATTCATTACTTTGCAGTAATTAGTAAAGCTTCTATAATGAAAAAATGGTTAGTCCTTATCTCTGTAATTATCATTGCATCCATTATCACTTTTTATTTTTCCTTTCCCTCTGCCCAAAACAAAAGTTATTATACAATTGTAGCTTGTCCCACACGAGAGGTAGCACGACATATCATCAACAAAGAAAAATGGCAACAGTGGTGGCCGGGAAAAAAAATTAATGATTCCATCTATTCCTACCAGGATTGTAATTATAAAATAGGCGAGATTTTGCTGAATGGTTTTAAAACAGTTGTTTATCACAATAACGATTCATTAAAAGGACTTTTGCAGTTTATTTATTTTGGAACAGATTCCACCCAACTTAAATGGACTTCTGATTATACTTTTTCTAAAAATCCATTAAAAAGGCTTGAGCAAAGAAAAGAAGTAAACGCAATGAATAATACTTCAATAACCCTTTTAAATAAAATTAAAAATTTCTTTGCTATACCTGCAAATGTTTATGGAATGAACATCACTGAAGCAACAGTGAAAGATTCAACCATGATTGCTTTAAAACAAACGTTTGATCATTATCCTTCAACTAATGAGGTCTACACCATGATTCGCTCTGTTCAAAAATATGTAAAAGAAAAGGGTGGAAAAGAAAGCAATTATCCGATGCTTAATATACATAAAGAAGGCGCCGCGAGATATGCAACAATGGTGGCGGTACCAACCAATAAAGATTTACCGGCAACCGGAGAATTTGAACTTAAGAAAATGGTGTTGGGAAACATTCTAAAAGCTGAAGTTACGGGCGGAATAAACAGAGTTAAAGAAGGAGAAATAGAATTGGCAAATTATGTGGATGATTATCACAAACTATCTCCTGCTATTCCATTTCAATCTTTAGTTACAGACCGTATATCTCAACCAGATTCTACAAAATGGATTACGCATCTATACTATCCTATTTTTTATTAGTTGTCTTATCTTCAAATTGAATGATCATCAAACTGTCGTTGTTTCGGGCTAAGGCAAAAGCCTTTCTTCCATTTATTTCAATAGGTTCAATATGCCTTACCTGGCCTTTTATCGCCAACCCATTTAAAGGTTCGTATGAAAAATTTCCTCCTCCTTTATTCACGAGTATTGATCCGAAATCTCCATCTAATCTTCCCAACTCCACATTGTCATCATAATAGTTTCCCATTAAAAGTATATCAGGCAAACTGTCATTATTTGCGTTTATAATTGCTGCACACCTATAGGTGCTCATTTGCGCCTTCAGTGGAAGAGGTTTTAATTCAAATTTTAAATTTCCTTTATTGATCAATACACTATTGGCCATATAATCAGCGGAGAACTTGTATGCTTCTTTCATTTTATCCTCGCCAAAAAGATCGGACAAAGAAGCTTTTGCAAAATCTTCTGCGTACAAATATTTTTTTCTTAAAAAGGGCATTTGTTTTTCCAGTTCCTGTTTTGTAGCAAAGGGAATTTCCTGTCCTGCAACATAATAAGTAAGCACTTGTTCTTTCTTGCCATTTTGATCGAAATCATCATAATACATTGATACAGGTTGTTTATCTGAAGCTTTGAGTTTGGTGTTTAACCCAAGATTTCCGGCTATCAGATCTATGTCACCATCATTATCAATATCAACAGGAAGGAGGAAATTCCACCAACCTTTTTTATCTGTAATTTGTTGTCTCTTGAAACTGTTTTTATTATTTATAAAGGCATCAATTCCTCCCCAATCATAGCAAAGCAACAAGTCTTTATCTCCATCTTTATCGATATCCACCCATTGGGCATTGGTAACCATCCCAGGTTGCATAAGTTCTTTTGAATACTTTTCGGTAACATCGGTAAATTTTCCTGTTCCATCATTTTGCAAAAGATAAGAACGAGGAATTGTTCCATATTGCCAGGGAACAGATCTGCCTCCAATAAAAAGATCCACAAATCCATCTCCATTAAAATCGTAAGGAACTACAACACTTTGAGTAACGTAAACATCAGAAAATGCATCATTTTTTCTTTTAAGATTTCCTTTGCCGTCATTTAAATAAAGAAGAGGTAACAGATGCCTGTCTTTTCCATAATACTCATTTCCACCACTGGCAATAATAAGATCTAAATTGCCATCATTGTTTACATCTACCCATTTTGCGTCTACATCTTCCCACATACTATCTTGCTCCAGATCAGGCTCATACTTTCTTACAAATTTTCCATCTTTAGTTTGAAGAAAAACAGCATTTTGGTATGACTTTGAAGCTCCAATAAAAATATCATCCAGGCCGTCATGATTGATATCTGCAACGGCCAAAGCGGGGCCTTCCGTTGAAATCATATGTGGCAAAAGTGGTTCGCGATAAAATTCATTAAAAGGATTTTCAACATGCTGGTAATTAATTCCTGTTGATGCACTAATGTCCTCCACTTTTTGGGTAGGGTTTTTAAAGTGAGAAGTTAATTCAGTATAATCAAATCGTGGAAGGTTGGATTTGTAAGAAAAGGACATTGCCTGGTTTTCTTTTAACTGGATTGGCTCAAAGGTATTGTCAGGCCATATTAAAAAAGCTGAATCAATTTTAGTATGATACAAACCAATTTCTATAGGAGTCAACATACTTGACTGGAAGCCATGAACCGCTGTGTTTTCATAAGTCCTGATGCCTCCGTTAGCAAACAAAATTATTTTTGCTCCGATCGCGTCAATATTATTTTTAGATCCTTTTAAATGTATGCTCACATAAGGCCGGTCTTTTTTATCGTTGGCCTTGTTTTCGTATAATAAAGCAGGCTGATTAATGTCATTCGTCACAACATCCAAATCGCCATCATTATCCAGATCGGCATAAATAGCGCCATTAGAAAAAGAAGGCGTGTTATCCTGTATACTGTCTGTTACATCTTTAAAAATGAGATTGCCGGTATTAACATAAAACTTATTGGGAATTTTAATCTCAGGAAATTTATTTATTAAAGCCATATCCTGTTCGTTCATCTTGTTATCAATCAGTTTTTGCTGGATAACATCACTGGAAACAAAATTGATATAATCAATGTCATTCATCCTTTTGGGAACACCATTTGAAATAAAAAGATCTTTTAACCCGTCATTATTAAAATCCATCCAAAGACCCGCCCAACTCCAGTCTGTCGCATAAATACCTGCATATTGGCCCACTTCCGTAAACATGCCGTTTCTACGGTTAAATTGTAAATTGTTGCGTGAATATTGATAATTATACCCATAGGCTATCTTCTGCGTAAAAATATCGTAATCATCCTCTGCCAGAGACCTTCGTAAAATATAAGGATCATAAGGTAGCATATCCATTGATATAATTTCAGGGTAAGCATCATTATTGATGTCGGCAATATCAACGCCCATACTAAATTCACTGGTATGCATCATCCTCTTGCTGTTTTCATCAATAAAGGTGCCGTTGTGCTGATTGATATAGAGATAATCATTTTCATGAAAATCGTTACCCACATAGAGATCGGGCCATCCATCCAGGTTTATGTCTGCAACACTTACACCCAATCCATAACCTATCTTACTTCCATTAATACCGGATTCTTTCGTTACGTCTGTAAAATGAATGTGTGTTTTTCCCGAAGCATCCGTGTACGTATCATTCCTGAATAATTTTTGGCCTGCAAGTGAATCATAAGTATTCAAAAAATATTTTCGGGGTGCATAATTGCCATCGTGGTTTACAGAATGATTTAATAAAAACATATCCAGGTCACCATCTCCGTCATAATCAAAAAAAACGGCCTGGGTGCTAAATCCGGAAAAATCAAGGCCATATTCTTTTGCTTCATCTTTGTAATGCGGTATTCCGTTTTTATCAATTCCCTGGCACACCAGTAACTGATTATGGCTATGCAGGGATTTATAATGCCCCACTTTGCAGACATAAATATCCATCAAGCCATCATTGTTTATATCAACTACTGAAACGCCGGTACTCCATCCACCATCCTGCGGAATGTCGGCTTTTGCAGTAACATCTTCAAATTTTAACCCGCCGTTGTTCAAAAACAATTTACTATCGCCCTGGTTGGCTGAAAAGAAAAGATCTGTTTTTCCATCATTATTAAAATCTGCAGCACCCACACCAGCGCCGTTATAGAAATACATGTAAGAAAATAAATTGAATTCAGGAGTAGGGGTAAGTTTATTGATGAAATTAATACCAGTTTTAGATGAATCAACTGTAGTAAACAAAGGATTTTCAAGTTTTTCCTTTTTGTTGCATGAAAATAAAACAATAAAAAGAGTGAAGAATAATAAGCAATATCCTAAGCATGAAGTTTTGGGCTTCAAGACAAAGCTTATAAATGGGCGGTTATCCTTGCTTAACATTTTTTCTATTTCTCTCTTTTTAATTTATACATCACAGGAAAATTATCATTTTCTAAAAACAGAATACAATCGTCGTTTTTATATTTGAAAGATACTATATCCCTTGTTTCACCCGGAACATATATGCCGGTATATTTTTCGGGTACTGTTTCAAAATTTCCTTTTTTATCGTTTAGTAATACGTTTCCTGCACTTGCGTCCAAACGCCCAAATTGAGGAAGCAAGTCGAAGAAATTTCCACCAGTGATTATATCAGGATAACCATCATTATTTATATCCTTCATTTTAATAGCATTCACGGAAGAAAGTTGCATTTCGAAAGGCAGTTTCTTTATTTTAAAATGCCCCTTCCCATCATTATAGGCAACACACGAAGCAGCAAAATTGACCTTTTTTTCCTGGGCTCCTTCTATTCCCGTCCCAAAAAGTTGCTGGATGGTTTTTGTTGCATAATCCTCGTTTGTAAGGTTTAAACTTTTTAATGAAGGTACCTGGTCGATAATTTCCTTTTTCATAAAAACGGGTACGTCTTTCCCATTCACCGTTCGGCTAAAAACTTTATCTACTGTACCATTATTGTCAAAATCCTTGATCCATAATTTTACCGGATTGGCAGAGTCGGGCTTTAAATAAAAGTTTTCTCCCAGGTTTCCCAAAATCAAATCCATATCACCATCTTTGTCTACATCGGCTACTGCCATTGATTGCCACCAGCCATTCAAATTTTCAAGCCCGGTTTTTAGTTCTACAAACTTTTTCCCATTGAATGAAAAGACGTGAGGATACATCCAGTCTCCTGTTACGATCAAATCGTTTTTGCCATCACCATTTACATCTGCCACGGCCGCAGAGGTAACCATTCCAATATTATCCAATTCAGGTGCAACAGAAGCAGTAACATTTGTAAAATTTCCTTTGCCATCGTTATGAAGAATATAACTGTGTGGATCGACTCCATAATTTTGGGGAACACTTCTGCTTCCAACAAACAAATCCGGATATCCATCACCATCATAATCGATGGGAACAGCGGCACCACAATTGGCGTTTATTATAGGCAAAGCTCCCCTTTTTAAAGTAAAATTCCCTTTGCCATCATTTATAAAAAGCTGGTTTTGAAAATTACCAGAATTCCCGGATGCAAAATTTCCACCACCACCTGTAAACAAATCCAGGTCACCATCTCCGTCACAATCAAAAAAGAAAGCAACTGTTACATCATCAAAATCATAAGTTTTAAAATCAGGAGTTTCTTTTTTCACAAACCCTTTGGAAGATTGTAAATATAATTGTCCAGGCTGGCCTTTTGCACCACCAATATAAATATCGGTTAAGCCGTCTCCGTTTACATCTCCCACTGCTGCTTTTGGGCCTAGCCTAGAAAGCATAAAAGGAATATTTTTTTCAAAATAAAAATCTATAAAATCGTCCTCTGTGTGTTTATCAAAACTGTTGGGTAATTTTTCAAAAATGGTTTTCTCCGGTGATGTAACCTTTTGAGGTTTTTTAATCACTTCAGAATAATTGATTGTATGCAATTGGTTGATTGCTGGTTTTATGAAGGTCGTGATTGTTCTGTCAGGCCAGGTAATTGTCATTGAGTCAATGCCTGATTTACCCAAGCCAATCGTTTGCCTGTAATCTACAGATGATTGAAAACCGCGGCTAGGCATAATTTCACGGGATTGGATACTGCTTCCCTCGTAGACTTTTATCGTGCTTCCAATAGCAAATGTATTAGGCGATTTATATTTTAAAAGTACAGCAACATAATTATTTTTATTTTCTTCACGGCTATTATTGCGGTAAATCATTGCCGGTTCATTCACATTATTTACTACAAGGTCCAGATCCCCGTCGTTGTCTAAATCCGCATAGGCAGCACCATTTGAAAAAGAGGGTGTAGTAAACCCCCATTGCTTTCCAACATCATCAAAATGTAAATTACCCATATTTTTGAATGCCTTGTTAAGCAAAGGGTGTGAAGGGATTTTATCAATAATATTATTTACGTCTTCCTTTTTACCTGTAATTACCATTTGCTGTACCATGTCATTTCCAAAATAATTAATAAAATCCTGATCGGTCACATCATGGTAAATACCGTTACATACATACAAATCAGTTTTGCCATCATTATCCGCATCAAACATAAGAGCGCCCCAACTCCAATCACTTGCTGCTACACCGCTATAGTAAGCAGTTTCAAAGAATTTCCCGCTCCCATTGTTTACCTGCAAAGCATTTTGAGTATATTGATTATAGAATCCACGGTTTTTTTTAAGATTAAATTCGTCATAATTATCGAATGAGGTATTTGTTTTTAACCGATAATCATCATCGGGAAGCATATCAGTAGTAAAAATATCAGGCGATCCGTCATTGTTGATATCCTGCATATCTGCTCCCATGGAAGCCAGGCTGGTGTGATTCATACGATCTTCCAGTTCATCTTTAAATGTTCCATTTTTCTGGTTGATATACAAATAATCTCTTTCAAAAAAGTCATTTGAAACATATATGTCAGGATAACCGTCATTATTTACGTCTCCAACAGTTACACCAAGCCCAAGACTGATTAGGCCGCCATGGATACCCGCTTGTTTTGTAACTTCTGTAAAATGGCCATTATCATTTCTGTATAAATGATCTCCACCTCCTTTCAGAAAATCAGCAACTTTGGTTTGAGATAATGGCAAATCCCGCAGGTTGGCATAGTTCATTGTATTTACAGGGATGGGGCTATTATTTACCATGAAGCAATCAAGATCCCCATCTAAATCATAATCAAAAAATGAAACCTGGGTAGTATAACCGCTGTTGTCCAAACCATACTTAGCAGCACATTCTGTGAAAGTAAGATTGTGATTATTTATAAATAATTGATTTTTTCGTAGCGTCGAATCAAACATGTTTCCGGCATTGCAAACATAAATATCAAGCCAGCCATCTCCATTTATGTCTACCAAAACAACACCTGTGCTCCATTGTTTTTTATCTGCAAAGCCAGCTTTTGCAGAAATATCCTCAAACTTCATATTCCCTTTATTCAGGTACAATTTATTAGCTCCCTGGTTTGAGGTAAAAAATATGTCAGGTAACCCATCATTATTCAGATCTCCAATTGCTACCCCTCCGCCATTATAAAAATTGCGGTAATTAAATACATTAAATGCCTTGGTTTCTGCAAGTGAATTGGTAAAATGAATATTTGAATTATCCACTAAAGTGAATAGTTTATTTTCTTTCTTCTTGTTACAGGAAATTATGAGGAAAGCAAAAATTAGAAAGGCAAACTTCACAGAGTTCATAAGTAAAAATAAAAAAAGGCCATGTAAAGATGGCCTTTTTTATTATAAAAAATATACAAGAATTAATAACCGAAATTCTGCTTCAGATTAGGGTTAGAAGAAAGAGCAATGTTTGGAATTGGGAACACAACTCTTGAAGGATCAGAGGCTGTCGGGCGTTGACCAACAGGATCACTGAATGTACCGAAACGTACCATATCATTTCTTCTCCAACCTTCCAGGTAAAGTTCGCGTCCTCTCTCTGCCAATAAGGTAGGTAAATCTATTGAAGCCAGATCTCCAATTCCTCTTTTTTCACGAATGCTGTTTACAATGCTTAAAGCAGTCTGCCCACCTGTTGGTGTTCCCCCTCTTAATATAGCTTCAGCTTTCATCAGAAGCGCATCAGATAAGCGGAAGAAAACATAATCATTAGGGCTGTCCCATCCACCATTATTAACTGTTGATGGCTCTAAAGGATATTTATTTGTTCTTATACCTTTTGTTTCAGTTGAGAAAAATAAACTCACGTCCGGTGTGAATACTAATGGATTCCCACTTCTGTCCTTTAAATCAACAACAGGGTTTCCTACGTGGCCTCCCTGAGGGCCTTGGATCTGACCAATTAAAAAACCTACATCGGCTCCCATCAATCCTATCTTTATAGTATCCCCGGTGGTTGTCGAAATTGAATCCCGATAAGTATAATTAAGCATGGAACCACCTCTTCTTGTATCGTTAGCATCAAAACTGTTATAAAAATCAGATAAAGTAGTAAAACCATTCCATCCACTTGGGGCCTGGCTATAATGAAAGCCCATACAAGTTGCCCAAACAACATTTATACCACCACTATGAGAACGAACAAAAATATTTTCAGTAGATTTTGTGCTATTATCCCAACTGAAATTATTCCAATAATTATTGGAGATAGACAAGTTCGAATTAGCAGCAATTGCATCTACTAAACTAATTACCTTATTCATATCTGCAGCATCAAAAGTAAAAGGTCCAGCAGGTTGTGTTGGATCTTGTTTGAACACGGCTTTGTTTAAGTAGGTTTTAGCCAAAAGAAATTCAGCAGCTTCTTTGGTAGCCACCCCACGGTTGGTTCCATTATAAGCAGGTAACACGGGAATAATCGCTTCTAATTCACTAATAATAAAATCTGTTGCCTCAGAACGAGTGTATACGTCTGGAATTACATCAGCGGCGGCTGTTGCAGGACGATGTTGAACCTCTCCATATAGATCGCAAACGATGTAGGAAAAATAGGCGCGCAAAAATCTTGCAGCGGCTACATCAGCAGGACTGGCAGAGGTAGATTCAGCTAACAAAGTAGTTTGGAATAGCGCACCGTTTAAACCATTCCATGTATCATTGATCTGGTTGTGTGAAGCATCCCATGTATGAAGATGCAATTTACGCCAGGTTCCAAAGTCATCCCAGTCTGTGCCACGTGTTGGCCCCATCAATTCATCGGTAGTGTGCTCATCCATAGCATAAGAATTGCCTTGTCCCAATAGCTGATTTAATTGTTCATAAATCTTGGATAACGATGAGGGCTCGGGAGCACCGCCTGCACTAACTGTAGCTTCTCCATTGGGTGCCTTTAACTTAACATCCAGTTTGGTACAGGAAGAAACACACAATGCTATGAAGATCGTAAACGGGGCGATATAATTTCTCAAATATTTCATATTATTGTTTTTATAAATTTTATTAATTAAAATCCAACATTTACGCTAAGTGTATAAGTTCTTGCTTTCGGATATCCGGCATAATCAAAACCGCGGGATGGAACACCATTGATGTTTTCATCCAGATTTACTTCAGGATCCAATCCGGAATACTTGGTAAACAAGGCAAGATTTTGACCTATAGCACTTACTGACAATGTTTTAATTACATTGCTTTTCATGTTGAAGGTATACCCGATACTTGCATTAGAAATTCTAACAAAGTTGCCTTTTTCGAGGAAACGTGTAGATACACTTCCCGGGTTAATTGGATCTTCAGGGCTCCTGGCCACATCATATGTTACATTATGAGCGGTTTTTATACTACCTCTCAAGAACAGTGCATTTGCTGTATTGTTGTAAATATAAAATCCTCTTACAGTATTTACAAAAACACTTGCATTCCATCTCCCTAAAGTAAAGCTATTGGTTAACCCTGCATTAAACTTAGGTAATGCGCTTCCCTGTAATTCATCCTTACCTCCATTTGCATAACGGGCGTCACCATTTCCGTCAAATCCAAGGAATGTTGGCATTTTCCAGGTAAAGAGAGGATGGCCATTGGCAAAAGTTTGTGCATAAGCGCCTGATAAACCCTGGCCATGAACAGCTCCGGTGTTTACAACCACATTAAAGTTTTGAACTTCATTATGCACAAAGGTCATGTTGTAATCAATGGTCCATGTAAAGTTCTTTCCCTTAATGGCTTTATAGTCAAGGCTGTATTCTGTTCCTTTATTAATTACATAGCCCGGAAGGTTTATCCACCAATTTGAATTTGGAGCAAATCCACCAGGAGTTGGCCCATAAAATAAAAGATTTTTTCTCTTGGTATAAAAATAATCAAATGTGCCTGAAAGCCTGTTATTGATAATAGCGAAATCGAGGCCTACACCTGTTGTGGCAGATTGCTCCCATTTAAGGTTTTTATCTCCCGTGTGTTGAAGTTGCGTTTCATTATTTCCTGAGTTGCCAATATAAGTTTGGTTAAGGTCAATGGCATCATAAGCGCCAATACCTTCTGAACTACCAAGAATTCCGTAGTTACCTCTGATAGAAAATTCACTAAAAATATTTCCCAAGGTTTTAGCAGCAAACTTTTCGTTAAGCAATTTCCATTTAGCTGCAAAAGCCGGGAAATATCCATATTTGTTGTTTACACCAAATTTGGAAGATCCATCAATACGCATAGTAGCTGTTAAAAGATATTTGTTATATAGCGTATAATTTACCCTGCCAAAATAAGACTGGAGTTCATATTTTGTGTAATCAGGAACATAATCATAATAATTGGTAAACTGACCGAAATTTTGTGGGAATACATCTTTAGGAGATGTTACCGGTGTATTTAAACCCCAACCAACTCTACCTTTATAATTAGTCTCGGTACTTTGATATGAATAACCAACCACTGCATTAATATCCTGGTTAGTGAAAGACTTATCATAAGTTAAAGTATGTTCTACCAATATGGTTTTCAAATCCAGGTTTTGCTTAACGCCTCTTCCATTACCCTGAATGGGATTGGAAAGGTCCTTATTAAATACAATGGTGTTTCCACCAAAAGCATTTGAACTTAATCTTGGATCAGCAAATGAAAGCCTGTCGTCTTTTCCATCGTCATATCCAAATGTGGCTTTGTAAACAAGGCCGGGAATGATGGTATATGAACCGCTAACATTACCTAACATGCGATTGTAGGTTCCCTTATCAGAAAAATAAGCCAGCATTTCTGCAGGATTTCTGTTCCCATCCAGCGGATCATAAAAAGAACCATCAGGGTTATAGATCGGGTAAGTAGGATTGAATGTGATAGTAGCTCCAATCAAACTACCCTGGTAACCTGCATTGTTGGTTAATGGAGCGTATGTGTTTTTTACATCTGAATAGGTGAAGTCTACATCAAATCTTAGTTTATCATTGAAAAATTTCTGAGTAAGATTTAACCTTCCTGTATATCTTTTAAGTCCGCTTGTTTTAACAGTTCCCTGTATGTCATCATAAGAACCACTTATCCGCACGTTGGTTGATTTACGTGAAATGCCCCATGCTAAATTATAATTCTGGCTTACACCGGTTCTGAAAATTTGATCCTGCCAGTTGGTATTGTAACCTTTGTCTACATTTAATACTGCTGCGGCAGCATCTGCAGGGCTAGTACCGGCATCAATGTTTGCTTTTTTAACAGCCAGCAAAAAATCCTGCGAATTAAGAAGGTCGTACCTGCTTGCAGTCGTAGAAATTCCTGTGCTTGCACCAAAGGTCAACTCACCTCTTCCACTTGCGCCGCTTTTGGTAGTGATAAGAATTACTCCGTTTGCGCCACGTGAACCATAAATTGCAGCTGAAGAAGCATCTTTCAATACAGTGATACTGGCAATATCATTCGGATTTAAAAACGACAATGGATCTCTTGGAGTTGAACTTCCTTCCACACCGCTTTGTGTTGCCAAGGTTCCACCTGGGCTGATAGGAACACCATCCACTACATATAAAGGTCCCTGGTCACGGATAGAAGCAGTACCACGAATAGTAATGGTTGCTGCAGATCCAGGCTCACCGCTTGCAGGTGTAACATTTACACCAGCAGTTCTGCCCTGTAAAAGTTGATTAGGAGACGCAATTACTCCTTTATTAAAGTCTTTAGAATTTAGTTGAGATACAGAACCGGT
>JBBQWJ010000064.1:0-14360 GCA_038210685.1 Chitinophagales bacterium
TAGATAATTCAAAATTTCTTATAAAAAGGATCTTTTTTTAAAGAATCAGTTTATATCTTAAAATCTTTTCAATGAAAGGTGCAAAATGAATATAATTTTAAAATGTGGTTATTGTGTAAGATAATTTCAAAAAGGGAACCTCATTAAATATAATTGGATTAGGTAGATTGTTCGCAAAATAAGAAGTTGGAATATGTTGAAGCGTTTTTCTTAGTCCCGTAAGGACTTTTCGTAGGTAGAAATTTTAAAAAGATGAACACAAAACGTTCCTTCGGAACGTCTGGTGCGAATTTGATGGTTATGATCTGCCCACAAAATGTGCTTACAGCACAAGAAAAGTTTATTCAAATTTCGATAGACTATAATAATGACAAGGCTTTGCGATCAAAATGCATAATCCTGAAATATAATATGCAGTAAACAAAGGAATTTAGAAGATTCGTATTCTGCAATGAATTCTAAAAAGTAAACAGGCGCACATGATAAATGTACGCCTGCAAGATAATTTAAATTTTAATAATTTATCATTTCCAAACATTGTCATCAGGCGTATAATCCATAAAAATGCCGCCATCTAACGCTACTGATTTTATAATTTTATTGGTTGATATCTTTAATACCTGCTCCTTCTGATTTTTCTCCCAAACCGCCGGTGATTCGTGCATTACAGCGGTTTGCCCATCTGCATAATCAATTTCTACATTAAACGGAATGGCGAATCCGCCCACGTTTTTTATGTTCACCATATAAAAATTTTTTTCTCTTTTTACAGTATCAATTTTCAGATCGATATAATTATTGGTAAAAAACCAATTATGAAAAAACCAATTTAGATTTTGTCCTGAACCGGTACTCATGCAATTAAAATAATCCCACGGAATCGGATGCTTTCCATGCCATGCATTCATATAAAAATGCAAGGCTTTTTTAAAGGTTGAATCGCCTAAATAATCTTTTAAAGCAAGATAGCTCAATGATGCTTTTCCGTAAGAATTATTTCCATAACCGGCACCACTTTCCTGGTTTGACATGGTGATGATCGGCTGGTCTTCATCTGTTGAAGGATCATTAATGTAACGCTGTATGCGGAATCTTTTATAAACTGAGTCAGTATGTGCTTTTCCGTTTTCTTCCAGGCCAATCAGGTATTCGTAAGTTGTAGCCCAACCCTCATCCATAAACGCATATCTTTTTTCGTTGATGCCCATGTAAAACGGAAAATATGTGTGAGCTATTTCATGATCCTGTACCATTTGTGCAAACTTGAAACTTTGCTTGCCAAACCTTTTTGTATCACTGACTGTAGCATCATTAACCATCATTGGATATTCCATATCAGCATGTCCCTGGAAAGTAGTCATTTTAGAAAAAGGGTATGGAACGCCGGGCCATTGAGTTGAAAAAAATCTCAAAGAGTTTTGTGCAAATTTTACAGACTGATGAAAATCTGCCGCGGTGTCATTATAAGCTGCCTGTACACTTGAACGTCGGTTCGTTTTTGGATCAACAACAACACTTGCACCATCCCAAACATAATGGTTGCTCACCGCATAACACACATCAGTGATATGATTGGCGTCGAATTTCCAGGTATTCCAATCATTTTGCTGTGTTACTTTACCATCCAGCATTTCCCTTAGATCGGCAATGTGAATTACATTGTCTGATGTATAGGAATCTTTCAACCGCTTTGAAAAAGTTGGTTGCAAAACTTCATCCGGGTTTTGAAGATCGCCGGTAGCCCAGACTACATAATTTTTTGGCACTTTTACTGCCAGTTTATAATCGTTGAAATCGTTGTAAAATTCCTGTCCACCATTATGCGGCAATACATCCCAACCATTGTAATCATCATACACCGATATGCGGGGATAACTGTAAGCCACATAAAAAGTGGCGCTGTCAACCTGACCCTCACGGCCATCCTGTTTTGATAAAGGATAATTCCACGAAATATTTACCTGTGCAGAAGAATGGGGTAACAAAGGTTCTTTTAATCTTACCACACCTACTGTTCCCCAGCTTTTACTATCCACATTGTAATCCTGGTTGTTTACTGAAAAAGAAGTTATGTCTAAACCTGTGGTGAAAAAATTATCACTTGTTTGTCCTGTTCGCGGTGATTCAGGCTTATGAACATTATTTACAAACCGGATCACCAAAACATTTAAAGTGTCAGGGCTATTATTAGAGTACACAATATTCTCAACACCGGATACCACTTTGGTTTCTGGAGTTACGGTTTCATTGATGTCGTATTTTCCGTCGTTCTGCCAATAATTTTTTCCGGGAGGGCCTTGCAAAGAACGAGTTCCGTTTTTATATGCGTTAGTGATATTTCGCGGCATATATACCTGCTGTGCTTTTAAAAAGCCGGATGTAATAAAAAATAAAAATGCCGTTGCGTAAAAGTTTTTTTTCATAAAGTTTGAAACTGGTTTCGTTAAAAAAAATAAAAGTAAGAAAGGAAGGCTTAAAAGAAAGTAAATGTTTGATGAGTGGTGCAATCTTTTAAAAATCAATAGATAGTAAACAAGCAAATAACGGAGATTTTTATTTTTCGAAAAAAAGATGAGCGGGTTACGATAAGGTTAAACGATATCCAGTTCAGCGATTTGTTGCGAATAATTTTGTGGAAGAAGAAGTTTTTTGATGACAGAATCCAAATGAATTTTGCGGCTGAATTTGTAAATCGGAACGATCAATGAGAGAAAAGAATATTTACTGAAGCCAAGGATTTTTCTCACTTTTTCAGGAATAATTAATTTTTCTCCTTCTATTAAAACGAAATATCGGAAGGCTCCTAAATGTTTTTTGTATTGTTTAAAAAGATCAACGGTTAATTCACTTTTTACCAAATCATTTTGCATATCGGTTTCACGTTGCAATAACCATTCACTATGATTTTTTGCAAGCGCTTTTAATTTCATTCTCAGTCCGAAGCGATAAAATACATCATAGACTTCCTCTTTTTCATCGGCTGATAATTTTCTTTCCAAAAGTTCAAAGGATGCAATAGAATAATGAATGAGCATATAAAGCACATCTCTGTAAGCCCAGTCAGGTATAGCTTTGCCGCGATTATTTTCCACTACTTTATGAATTTCGTAAATGGAATCTATAATTTGTAAGGCAGATTCATTTTCTGCAAAAATTATTTTTCGTGCATACGTTACCGTTGAGAACAATCTTCCTAACGGATCGGCCGGAAGTCGCCCGGTAAAATAAAGCCAGTCAACAGCTTTGTTAAGCGAAAATTCAGCAGCAGAGCCGGCAAAAATGAAAAGTACTGTATCGCTTTTGCCCCATATTTCCCTGACTACAGAACCATTTTTTACAAAATATTCCATTAGAAAAACTTAGAAAAATCTTTTAAAAATATTGATGATGAGTGTTGCCAGTAGGCTTAAAACAAACATAGTTGCCAGCGGGAAATAAAAACGGAAATTCTCTCTTTCAATTCGTATATCACCAGGCAGGCGCCCGATCCATTTAAGATAATCGTGAAAAAAATAAACCAAAATACCAGCCACAACTATTACAATTCCTATGATCAAAATATATTTTCCGGTTTGCTGATCCATAAATCAATTTAGTTTTTATTCTTTTCAACATGGCCATAAAAAGAAATAGGGTCACGATTGGTGTTTACTACATTCAAAGTGGCAGTGCCGTTTCCAAAAATCTGGAAGAGTAACTGCTGCACGTCCTGCTGATCTTTTGGGTTGATATAAACCTGCCACTCGTCATTATTTTTTACCGTTACATTATAAGTAAAGTTGTGCGAGGTAAAATTAATTCCGCCTTTTGAAGGATCAATCGGAGCCTGGTAAGCTCTTCCAAAGAAGGGAAGGTAACAGTTAATCGTATCTTTTTTTACCAACACGTCATAGCTGCTTGTCAAAATTCGTGAACTTCCACGCAAGGGATTTACTCTTTCTGCAACAAAAGTAAAATTTCCGGCATTGATCATACCGCTTATATCTTCCACATTTAATTTAGTTGCCTTTTTTGAAGAGGAACAACTAAAAAAAAGCGTACTGAGAATAAAGCCTGACATACATAATATTAAAAGGCGCTCATATTTTATTGCTTTCATAATGAATTCTTTTTTGAAAATTGCAGCAAATATTGCACCTTAAATTATTGGCTAAATGTGAAATTTATTCCAGATAATCTACAGAAAGTAATTAACAGTAAACAAATAAAAAAATAAGATTAATATTTTACTGAAGCGATATAGATCAATGAACTGCATTTTTTTTTGTTGGAAAGAGTTTCAAAATTAGAGAGCATTCCATTAACAAAAGCTTTTGCCGGATTGGATTTGCCGGTTTTGTATTTTTCGCTTAACATGCTTACGTATACGCTATCGTACCACATTGGTTTCATAGTTTCCAGTTGTAATCCATGTGCATTCAATAATGTTTCCATTGCCTTCGGAGAAAAGTGATAAAGATGCCGCGGCACATCATAGGCTGCCCAAAACTCCCCATACATTTTTGCATCTGCAGAGGTATAATTAGGTACGGCAATAAATAATTTGCCACCAGTTTTTAATAAATCTTTTAGTTGTTGCACGTAATTGTGCAATTCATGAACATGTTCCAGTACATGCCACAAAGTAATAGCATCAAAGCTTTCAGCGGGCAGTAAAAAGAGTTCTTTTGCTTCTTTTAAATTAAGGTTATATAATTCAAGCGCTTTTTCCCGGGCAGTATTATCTGGTTCTATTCCTGTAGAATTCCAGCCGGCTTTTTTCATTGTATTTAAAAATGCACCTGTCCCGGCACCCACATCAAGGATATTTCCTGGTGTTTTTTTTGTATTGGTTTCTATCAATTGTTTCTTTTGCTGAAGTGTTCGCTTTCTCACTTTATGATAAAGGTTGTTGACAAAACCTTGCTTTGTATCAGTATGTGAAATGTAGTTTTCAGATTGATAGTACCGGCCAATATTATCTGCTTCAGGAATGTTCTGGGTAAATCTTTGCGTGCAATCCCCGCATTCCCAAATTTCAAATTGCTCACCGGAAACGGTGTAATCTTTTGCAGAAAGAACTTTTGAAATATTGGTAGCACTACAATTCGGACATGATGAGTAAACAATCATTCTATATTAATTATCTGGATGAACAATCTTTAAAAACTATGGAGTTGTATAAGTTTTTGGCGGCGTATATGGAATAACCTTGTGTTGATTTCCAGTGGTAGTTAGTGAAAATGAATTTTTATAAAAATGAAGGAATAAAAAAAACAATCCTATAGTTAATAAAATAATTGCGAAAATTTTCCAGGCATTGCTTTTTGTTTTACTCGCTTCTTCATGATAGAAATGGTTCATTACAGAAGAAGTAGTTTCCCTGTCACCTACAAGCATTGCATGTTCGCTGTTTTGATGAATGACGCGCTCGGCAAGAATGGGTTCAAAAAAACTGATGGTTTTATTGGGATTAGAAACAAACAGGTTTCCGGAAGTGCCTTTTTTTAAAAGTCCTAAGGGCTCAAGTAAAATTTCTTCGCCGTTTTTTAATTTGTATTTTGAATCTGTGCACCATTTTTTAAGATCATCTAATGCTTCCGCTACAGTTATCTTTTTTTTCTCAGAAACATATTTAACCAATCCGTCAGAGATCTTTTCTTCTCGCCTGGTAAAAATGATTTCAATGCCGGGAGGTTTAATTTGTTTATTGGCAATATCTGCTTCAGCGGATGTAGTTACTACTTCGAACCTCCCGATATCACGAAGTTTGCATTCTTTTGCCTGTATAATAAATGAAGTTATAAGGTCCTGCATGAGCACAAATATCTGTAATTATTTATATCGGTTAGAAAAAGAATTGATTTAAAAATGAACCAAAACCCCGCCAATAACCTGGAAGCCGTAAACCGGATAATTATTCCACCTCTCGTATTGGCTGTTAAGAATATTATCAAGATCAAGCCATACACTAAATCGCTTGTTTAATTTAAATTCAGCACCGGCACTCAGGTCGGTACCACCTTTCATGTTTTTTTCAGTTCCGTCTTTCAGCAAGGCTTTTGCTCCAGAAAAGGCAATAATATCGGCTTTAAATAAGAGCTCTTTAAATGCATTCCATCTTAAAGAACCTGTAAGTTTTAAAGGGAATAAACCCCAGGCTTTGGCATTATCGTGCAAGCCTGTATAACTATTCAGATCCAAACCAGCTGAGGCAGTAAATTTATCCTGGCTGATAAAATTCATGTCGCCATGAATTTGAAGATTGGTTAATTTGCTTTCATTGGTTAGCACGAAAGCATTGCCATATGTAGAATCATTTACAAACAATGGCATATTTGTGTATGAAATAAATGCTGCTCTTGCGTTAAAATTAAAATGCTTGCCCACAGTAGCTTTGATGCCGCCATAATATTGAATTTCTTTGGTGTTATTTAAAAACGAAGGGTCACGCATGTATGGATTTTCGTGGCTTAACGTGCGGAAACTGTTAGCAATATATTTTCCAACCCAACCAGCCTGGACCATCAAAGCGTTTTGTTGTAATTGCACTTCTGCGTAAATGTTAGGCAATACCGCAAGTGTTTTATTATTCCATGACGGCGTAATGCCTCCATGAAAAGTAAACATCTCGCTATAATAAACTAACTCAGGAGCCAACTCGAAAAGATTGTTTGTGGCTGCAACTGACGAACCTTTTACCTGGTATTTATCAAAATTACCACGCGCTTCTACTTTAAAAGAAACTGCATCAGAAAATCTTTTTTCCGCAGGCAGATTAACCATCAATGTAGTTTCTGTTGCTTTGTTTTCTCTTGAAAATTCGTGTACTTCCAAATGCGGGTCGTAATTGATACCTATATCATTATGTTCTGTATTTCTAAAACCGACATTTGCTGTAAAGTCCTGGTAACTTCTCCTGATGCTATCTTTTGAGAAATCGTACAATGAATGATCGTAGCCATACTGGTAATATTCATGCTGAGCAAATTCCACGCCGGCATACGTTTCGTTCTTTCCTGAAAAAAGACTTCCGGTTCCTTTTACATTCCATTCGCCAAAATCCTGGTTTTTTATTTTACCCCTGGAAGAAATATAGTTGCCGTAGATGTTCCCTAAATTGTGTTTGCCATCTCCAAAACTAAAAGCGCCTGAAACATAGGGAGTGGATAAATTACCATAACCAACTTTGAGTTGATTACGATCACCCAGTTTTAAAGAAGTATCTGCCTGTAAAGAAAGAGGTTTTAAAGAAACTGGCTCATAAGCAAAAAATAGATTTTCGGGAGGAATAGAGTAAGCAAGCCTGGGCCGCGTGGTATCAGCAGATATAGGCGAAGCATACAAATTAATTTTTACAGTATTTCGTAGAGAAGGTTTGTAGGAAGATGTGATCTGGATCGTTTGCCTCCTTGAAGTATCCTGTGCGTTTGATACAGTAAATAAAAAACACAGCGGCAAAATAGCGATCAATTTATTTAAAGAATTACTCATCATCAATTTTTTAAACATTTCTTGTTTTGTTTGTATTTAAATTTTATTTACTGGTTGAAGGCGTTGCTTCTACTTTTGAATTTTGTTGTTCTTCAGCAATGGCTGCATTCAATTTATTCTGTGCTTCCTGCTTCAACCCGGGTATTGTGGCATTATCCGCTACGCTTTTATACGTCGCCTTCGCATTGAAATAATCTTTTTCTTTCAGGTAAATATCACCTAATAAAATATAGGCTTTCGCTACCCAATAATCGTACGATCCGGTAATTTTTATTACATCAAGCGCAGCTTTTTCAGCAATTGAAAGTTGATTGAGTGTGTAATAACAATTGGCTGTTTCGTAGCGAGCCTCCGCGCCCCATTCTGATTTGTTAACTGCTGAAACCTCCTTAAACGCTTTTATGGCATCTTCACATTGATTATTTGCCTGCAGTGATTTTCCTAATACCAGGTTGGCTATGGCTTTGTCATCAGTGCTGATACCTTTTTTGGTCAATAGTTCCTTTGCAATATTATTGGCTTCTGCAAAATCTTTGGTTTGATAGTAGCTTCTCACTAACCCACGCAAAGCCTCCAACTGGTTTTCCGGTGTGGTTGCCAATTCAAGCAATTTTGAAAAATAGGTTTTCGATTGCTGATAATCTTTCAGTTCAAAATAAAATATCCTGGAGGCCGCAAATGCCGATCTTTCTGCAAACGGGCTGGCTCCCTCATTTAAAACCGCTTCATAACCGGTGACTGCATTTTGCCAATCTTTGTTTTTAGAATAGCATTCGCTTTTGTAAAAATTTGCCTGGAGGGTGTAAGCACCCTGGGGGTATTTGGTAAGATAATTATTAAATGAATTAATAGCAGCTGCGCAATCGTTGTTGCTATATTGCAATTCAGCGGCTGCATAGGTCAAAGAATCTGCCTCAGAAATGCTAATGACTTTTCCGGATTTTTGCAAAAAGGCTACATAATCATTAGGCTTCCCCATTTCCACATAAATATTTTTCATATTATAAAGCGCTTCATTGGCTTCTTCTGATTGTGGGTATTGGCTTACTAATTTTTGATAATCCTGCAAAGCTTCCACATTGTTATTGAGGTTATAATTAGCGAGACCCAATTTCAAATACACTTTCGGATATTGACTGGCAGCCGATTTGATGTTTAAAATTTTATTTAAATAGGGAATAGCATCCCTGAATTTTTCCTGCACCATATATGCGTTAGCGATCTGCATATAGGATTCTGTCACAAGATCACTTTGAGGATATCGTTCTGTAAGTGTATTAAATGTTTTGATCTTTTCACCAGGACTATTGATTCCGTTGATGAGCGCCACCTGGTACAATGCATAATCGCTTTGAGCCAATCCATCATTTATTACATTTTGGTACATGCTTTTTGCAGTGCTATAATTCTTCATCATAAAATAACTGTCAGCAGATCTTACATAAGCATCCTGTTGCAGTGAAGAAGATTGCGAAGAAATTACCGGCGCCACTTGTTTATAATTAGCAAGTGCCTGCGAATAATTTTCAAGGTTGAGGTAGCTGTATCCAAGAACATAGTGAGCATCAGTCGGGTTGGCCTCACCCTGGATGCCTCCGTATTGCAGATAGCTGCTAATGTATTTTATCGCTTCATCATAACGGTTAAGCCTGTACGCAACTTCTCCTTTCCAGAAATTAGCAAAAGGAAGCACCTGTCCGGCATTTGGGTCGTTAATTATTTTAGTCAGTAGATCATCCGCTTCATTCAAATGCTGGCCGTTAATATATTCGGTAGCACGACCAAAAAGAATCTTTGGATAAATCCTTTTCATTGTTGGCGTGGGCTGCGCAAAGGATTGGTATAAAGAAAGCGCCTCAGCATAATTGTTAGTATTGGCCAAAAGGTTGATGATTATTTCTTTGGCTTCATCAGCGTAAGCGGATTGCGGATAAAGGTCAAGAAATTTATTGAGAGAACTTAAGGCCACATCCTGGTAGCCTAATTCGTAAGAAAGTTTTGCATAATTAAACCGGGAAATTTCCTGTTGCTTCCTGTTACTGTTATTGTCTGCGCTGTAAAGAAAAGCGTTTCTTGCATTTTCTTTTTGTCCCGTTTTTAAATATAAATCACCCAGCAGGTACATTGAATTTTGCCCCAAAGAATCTTTTTCATTGCTCAGTTGTTTAAACCCTTCAATGGCCTTTTGCACATCGTTGGCATTGTAATAACAATAGCTTAATTCGTACATTACTTCCTTTGAAACTTTATCGCTGCTCTCTACATAAGCTTTCAGTAAAGGAAGGGCTTTGGCAAAATCTTTTTTCTCATAATATATCTGGCCCATTAAAAGGTTCAGGTCTTTGCGATTGGCAATATCATTTTGTCCAAGTTTGCTTTCACCGTAACGTAAGGCCTGGTCTTTATTTCCCTGGAAATAATATATCTGCGCAATGTAATAAGGAACGAGGCCCCTGTATTTAGGAATCGATTCTACTTTTTGAAAAGAAGCCAAAGCGTTTTTGTAATCATGATCGCGATAACTTAAAAAACCATAATAATAATTGGCGTCATAATAATATTTGTTGGATGGCAATTGATGAATTTCATCAAACAATGGCTTGGCACTATTGTATTGACCGGTTTCAAAATAAGAATAAGCCAATTCAAATTTAGCATCAGCTATTTGTTCGTTACTTAAATTATTATATCCCGCCCTTTCATAATAAACCACCGCGCGGGCAAAATCATTTCTTATAAAATAATATTGTGCAAGGTGAAAACTCATTAATTGCTGCCGCGGCTCGTTGTTAGCTGCATCGATAAAACGCTTTGCAACATCTTCTGCCACGGCTTGATTCAACTTCAGCTCGCAAACAATGTAATAATATTCCACATCCTGGTTAAGATAAGCATGACTGCTTTTTGTATTCTCAGGATACTTATCCAGCAAAGGTTTTAGAAGTGGGTAGGCGAGGCTGTATTCTCCTTTGATAAACAGATCTTCTGCTTCTTTAAAATTTTTCTGCGGATCAGTTACAAAATAATTTGCCTGCGAAAAACAGGGAGCAGAAAGAATAATGAATACAAGGGGAAGAAAGAAACGCGTCATCAATTTTATATTTTTACTTTTCAATATTGAATTAAAAAAACAAACAAATCGTTACTGGTTGCTAATGATCTTGCTTAGCGCAAAAATACAAACACCATTCCACTAATCGTGGCCAGAAAATATTTGAATGATATTAAAAACACTTTAAATTGCACAAATCTTTGTTAATACAATTATAAAAAACTTATGAGTAAATTTTTGTCCACAAAATATTCAAATGCAGGCTTCAATTTGGGGATGTTGGTTTTAAGAGTGGTGCTGGGTATTTTACTTGCCAGCCACGGTTACGATAAACTTGTTGCCTTTGGTTCACTCCGATATAGGTTCATGAATTTTCTTCACATGGGATCTACGCTTTCTCTTGCTTTAGTAATTTTTGCGGAGTTGTTCTGTTCCATTTTTTTGATACTGGGATTGTTCACCAGGTTTGCGTGTATTCCCATTTTAATTGCAATGGCAGTTGTCGTTTTCGTAGCTACCCACGGACAAATTCTTGGACCCGGTGAAAGAGGAACTATTTATCTTGCCTCTACTATTACTATTTTATTTTGCGGCCCCGGAAGAATAAGTGTTGATGCAATGATTGGGAAATAGAGAGAGTAGTTCAGATGATTTAGGTCGTTTAGTTTAGAAGAATAGTTTAGATAATTTAGAAATGTTTAGAAGAATAGTTTAGATCATGTTTACATCCAAAACTCTAATAAGAATTCATTATGCGCTTACCGATCAAATGGGCGTAGTGTACCATGGAAATTATGCGCAGCTTTATGAAATAGGAAGAACAGAAGCGTTGCGTAGCCTTGGTTTGACATATAAAGAAATAGAATCCACCGGCGTTATAATGCCTGTAACGGAGATACATAGCCGCTTTTTGCGCCCGGCTTTGTACGACGACCTTCTGACGGTTGTGACAATGGTAAAAGAAATGCCTTTGCATTCGAAGATCGTTTTTCACAATGAAATTTATAATGAGAAAGATGAATTGTTGAATGTGGGCGATGTTACTTTATATTTCCTGGATGCCAAAACAATGAAACGCTCCGATATGCCTGAAAAAATAAAGGAAAAGCTGGTGGAATTTTTTGGATGATTTAAAATATTTTCCAACAGTCTCAGATCAGTAAAGCAACAAATAATGCGGATTTTTATTTTCTTGTTTATTGAGAGGATAATGCGCAGCGTATACTTGCGGAATACTATATTCTTCAAATTATCTTCAGAATCATTTTGTATTTTTCAAAAAAAAATCTTTGAAAATCTTAATTATTGAGGATGAAAAAGCATTGAGCGAAAGTATAGCTGACTATCTTTCTATACAGGAATATAGCTGTGATATCGCTGCTGATTATCATGATGCAATTGAGAATATTGAATACAACAGTTATGACTGTATTCTGCTTGACATCACGTTACCCGGCGGGGATGGGTTAAAAATTCTGGAACAGATAAAGGAGGATAATAAGACGGATGGAGTTCTTATCATTTCTGCTAAAAATTCATTGGATGATAAAATAAAAGGGTTGAACCTTGGTGCAGACGATTATTTAGCAAAACCTTTTCATCTTTCAGAATTGAATGCGCGCATAGCAGCCATTATCAGGAGAAAAAACTTTGAAGGAAACAGTATTATCCGTTTTGCAAATCTTTGTGTAGATACGCAAAGTAAATCAGTAACGGTGGAAAATATCCCGGTGGAACTTACTAAAAAAGAATATGAACTATTGTTGTATTTTCTTTCGAACAAAAAAAGATTGATCTCAAAAGACGCAATAGCAGAGCATCTTTGGGGAAATGAAATGGGCGGCAATTTTGATTTTATCTATACTCATATAAAAAATCTGCGAAAAAAATTAATGGACGCTGGTGAGGCAGATTATATTAAATCGGTATATGGAATGGGATATAAATTTACCGGGCAATGAACCGAAAATGATGACAGGCAATCACACAGAGGCTTTAAAAGAACAAGAGGCCATCATTTGAGCTCCATCTGCCCAATTAAAACAATAAGTATTTCAGATGAAATTAATTGCCAAATATAACCGCGTAACGATACCAATTATTATTGGTATTCTTTTAATAAGCAGCATAGGTTATTATTTTATCTTACACAGGATTTTAACTTACCAGTTGGATAAAGACCTCAGGATTGAACGGGCGGAAATTCTTCAGCACATAAAAGAAACAGGTCAACTGCCTGAAACTTCTGATTATAAAGACCAGCAAATAACTTTTCAATCCACTTCAAAGAATCCGTTTAATGACATTTATTCCACGCAGGATATTTATAATAAAAGAGAACAGGAAATGGAATCCTTCAGGAGAATTGATTTCTTCATAGCACAAGGGGAAAAACATTATGTTGCCACGGTTAAAAAATCACAAGAAGAAGCAGAAAATATCATCAGTTTGATATTGACGATAACGCTTATTATTATTGCTATTTTATTAATGATTCTCTTTGTTTCGAACCGTTTCTTGTTGAGTAAATTATGGAAACCTTTTCGTAATACTCTTGAGCAATTGAACCAGTTTAATTTTATTTCAAAAAATAAGATTGCGCTTCAAAAAACAGATATTGATGAATTTAAGGAACTGAATGAAACCGTTCTTTATATGACACAAAAAGTTACCAGGGATTACCAAATGCTTAAAGGATTCACAGAAAATGCCTCCCACGAAATACAAACACCGTTGGCCATTATTAAAAATAAGATTGAAATTTTATCCCAGTCAGAGAACCTGACTGAAACACAGATCAATGTTTTGCAAAGTTTGGATGAAGCCGCAGCAAGGCTTTCCAGGTTAAACCAATCTTTATTACTGCTGGCAAAAATTGAAAATCTTCAATTCGGTCATGTGGGCTCTATTAATTTTTCGTCTATGCTCAACCGATATATTGATAATTTTGAAGAACTGGCGCAGGCAAAAGGCCTGGTGATTTCAAAAACTATAGAGGACGATGTTGTAATGATAATGAATGAATCTCTTGCTGAAATTTTGATCTCTAACATTATTTCGAATGCCATAAAACACAATATTGATGGTGGTAGTATCCTTGTTGAACTTAACGATAAATATTTTCGTGTTAGTAATACCGGCCCTGAACCTCATAGTGATACCAATGAATTATTCCAGCGTTTTAAAAAGGAGTCCTCTTCGGGCGACTCCCTTGGGCTGGGGTTATCAATTGTAAAAACCATCACAGATATTTATAGGTTTTCAATAAGTTATTATTTTAAAAAGCAACAACATATTGTTGAAATAATTTTTAACAATTCTACTACTGACTTTTTAAAAAGCGGATTTTAAGTATAAAAAAAGCTTGGAATGTTTATTGTATTGGTATCTGTAATCAGAAATATTTTTATATGAATTTTGGAAAAAAGTGGGTTCTAATCCTGTCAATTTTGTGTGCAAATTTTACCGCATTTTCGCAGGATACATTGGTAAATAAACTCGATAGCCTCGGACTTAAAAAAGATAGTTCGGGGAGCCAAATCAACAATACAAATCCTTCAGCCTACAACCAGAGGACGCAGCTAACTCCTAAAACCTATTTTGTTTTATTAGGTAGCAGCATAAAGCAGGAATTTACCAAGCCTTTTCATATGAATGGAAAGGACTGGAAAAATTTTGGAATTTTTGCTGCAGGAACAGGCGCGCTTTTCCTCGCTGATCAACCGATTCAACGGGCTGCTCTTAAGCTGCGAAACAGGAACACTTCCGTCAACAACATCAGCCATTATGTAACGAATTTTGGCGGCTTGTATGAAGGGTATACCCTGGCAGCCCT
>JBBQWJ010000065.1:0-14234 GCA_038210685.1 Chitinophagales bacterium
CAGCGTTATAAGCATGAAGACAACTATCAGACTTGTTTTTTTAGTAAGTTTCACAGGGGCTTTTTGTCCATGTCCGGTTTTTTCAGCAAGATGAACCTGAAACTTTTTCAGGTCAGCTTTTGCTTCTCCGGTTTTTTTACCTTCGTTGGTATTCAGGTGTTGATCTTCATCGTGATTCATGATTTGTATTTTTTTATTCAGGAAATTTCATCTTTAATTCTTTAAAGTGTTTTTCATTGGGTGAATCTTTATGTTGCTATTATATGGAACAAAAATTTATGATTAAAATATAGCTACCCGCTAACTCATCCCATGTTTCCATCCTATTGAAACAAGCCACCAATTCATAGGATAGGTTACAATAGTTCCGATAAAAAGAGCAAATGCCGAATACCCCAGAAGGCATCAGTACAGGGCATTGGTGGGAATGCTATGATGTGTGGCTGTATTAATTTCATTGTAATAAGCTTACCAGAAATTAATGTAATCATAGAAAAAAACTCAGCTCTTCCTCCCTGGCATTTTGAATTTACTTTCTGCCCCGGTTTCTAAAAACCAGGAAAATTATGAGAATTATGACTATGGGAATTATCCACATCCCATATCCCATTCCCCAACCCCATGAATTGTTGTGCATCATTTGATTTTTTTATTTTAATGGCTAATTAAATTATTGGAATAGTAAGAATAAACAATCCCTATAAATGCCTGTGGCAAATTGTAACAAGCATTTATAAGAATTTTTTTGAGAGGTTCTACTTATTCATCATATCCTTTCCGCCCGTCATCCCCTTTTGCTGCATCATATTCTGCATCATCTTCATTGATTCCGGATGTTGTGCCATCATATTCATCATCATGCTCATCATAGCAGGGTTTTGCGCCATCATGTTGTACATGTGACTAACTCTGGTACTGTCACTTCCATTCGTATTCATCATGCCTTGCATCTGGCCATTTTGCATTTGCCCATTTTGCATCATGCGGCCACTTTGCATCATTTGCATGGCATTTCCATTACTCCTTATATGATCCATCATGTTATTCATCAACTGCGGATTGTTGGAGATTTCCGTCATTATAGAATCCTGCATGGTTTTGTCTTTCAGTAATTCTGATGCAGAGGGCATCGGTTGTTGAGCACATGATGAGGCGCCTATTGCCATCCCAATTATGATCAATATGGTTTTTAAACTTTTCATTTTGATTATTTTTTTTGGTTATGAATTATGTTGTAATATTTTTTCTTCTCTTAAAATTTTTCTTTATCGATTTCACTATGGGCAAATCTTTATTTAAGAATTTCCCATAGAGCCTGTTTCTTTCTCCGATGCCCGGGAATAACCCACAGAGCTACAAAATTCCAGGTGATAAATATGATCCAAATAAACCACCAAAAGAAGTGCACGCCGCCGAAATAATTATTAAACTGATGCATGGTTTTGAGTAATTTAAATTGATGATTTTTTGTTTGTTTACTGAAAAGATTTAGTGTGCCTGAATATTAGAGCCTGCCGATAAAAAAAAGTCGAAACAGACATCCCTATTTGCCATGAAGTGAGGGATAACGTATATGTTTAAAAACAGCAAGTAAGCCCTCTTTGCAAAAAGATTTTTTATGGGTTCACCAGTATACTATTTTAAAATGATACCTACTGCGAATGCGAGGAAATACTCAACAATCCAGGAATTAATAATTTACTTCCACTAATTTCCTTTGAAACGAATAATAATATTTTCGCAATGAGGTCTCCTGGGGTAAATCACATCCCGCAATTAGTGAGCCAATAGCACACTTTGCCCAAAAAGCCTTTTTCACCGGTTCATAGAATCCGGGGATTCACCGAATGCACATCAGATAATTAAAGAGCAAATGCCGCCGGCTAATACGTATGAGTGTAATGACAGGTAGTTGATCTATTCACTTTGTTGATTGCCGTTTCTATTTATAGGTCGCCTAATCCTAAATTTTTTATCCCTGGTATTTAGATGAATTGTGCATTTATGGCTACGATTATGGCACTTAGGCTCATGAACACTTACTTTAAGGCATCTTCATCTGGCCTGTGGCGATCATCCAATGATGAAGCTGGTGATGAGCACCTTCTGCTAATAAACCTATATATCCCAATGCCCTTATTTCGTTAACCTCAGAATTATTTTTTGTAGTAACTGTTATTGTCCACTGGTTGTTGTCCTGTTTGGCGATCATATCCCAGCCTTTTTCCATTTTTAACATGGCAGGATGCATTTTAAATAGTCTTTTCAGCGCGCCAACGGCTCTTTCAGTTTCGGGTTTAACTTGTATCACAATTCCATTTTCAATGGGTTTTTGAGAAATAACTGATACCTCTTCAGTAAAAGCTTTCATGTCCAGCAAATGTTGACGTAATGCCTCCAGATCAACTTTGGACCAATCTGTATTGGGATCCGCTTCAAGTTTATGAACTACTTCCTGAATGGTCCCGAAAATTTCATTGCCCGGCATCGTGAGAGGACTATGTTTGTTCATTTGAGAGCCGTGGGTGATAGTCATTTTTATTGAATCCTGCATCGTATTATCTTCCTGCTGGTCTTTTGCAGATTGATTCTGATGTTGTGCATTTGCCATAAAGGGCAGCGTCATGGCCGTCATGATCAAAATAATTTTTAACTTTTTCATTTTGATTACTTTTTTGTTTTCAATGTTTTGTGATATTTACTTTCTTGTCTTCAAGCACTTCTTTAGCGATTTCAATATGGAAAAATCTTGCTTTGAGAATTTCCCCCGGAGCATATTTCTTTCTCCGATGCCCGGGAATAAACCACAGAGTTTTAAAAATCCAGGTGACGAATATGCCACCATTTCAGGTTTCAATTTATGATAGGAGCCCCTTTTTACAAGGTGTCACTATTCGCACGGCGAAAGCCTTATAATTGGCTGCTATGCTATTGCATTTTTTTAATCTGTGTACACCTGTGCAACCTCCCTACCGGCACAGGCAGGTCTGTGGCAAAAAAATTCGTGTTAATTCTTGTAACCTGTCTCCTGTCAGGCAGGTTAGTAGCAAACCCCTCAGGAGGATTTAATTTGATCGAATTGGCTCACATACTTTTCCTTTAAATCCTGCAATTCTTTTTGGTCTGAATCGCGGTTGCCATTTTCTAAAAGTTCCTGTACCTTTTGTTCCAATTCTTTCGAATAGATGAGCTTATGATCGCTATATGCTTTTTCCAATTCCTCTGAACCAACTGATTCATTTTGGTACCGGGTATTTAATTCGGCCTGGTGATTCTTTAATTCATGATCGGCGTATTCTTTAAAAGCTTCAACTGAGTTTTTGTTTGTATCCATAATCTGCGTTTTTATTATTCAAAAAAAATCCGAAACTTTGAGTACAAAACTTATACCTGAATTACTTATGGGCTAAAGTTTGTGTAAAGAGAGTACTGCAAAGATTTTATTACAACGGATCAGTAAATAAAACTAATGCCGGCTCCCCAGCCATAATTACTATCATAGCTGCCTGACAGCCCGAGATTCCTTGTAATTATATATTTCAACCCGAGTTCATATTCTTTATCTGTATTCCAGGAAAAGCTGAATCTTGTTCTCCTGGTAACCGCCAAATCCTCGCGTTTTAATTGAAACCGTAAATGGCCCGTATGGTCAATCCTTGCTTCTGCAGTAATCAATAAAGGAAGAAAGTAGGTAAGTCCGGCCGTGGCCACATTTTCATCGCTGATTACCTTTTGGCCATCTTTTATCTCATTTGTTTTCTCCCGCCGGTTATCGGCGCCCACAAATACCGTAAGAAATTGTCTTCTGTCAATAAAACGGCGAAGCTTCGTCTCACTTTCAAACAGGTTTTTATAGTTCCATTTAAATTCTTCATTCATTTCCCATTTGGTGCCCGCCACGGTGAAATTGGTAAAATTGCCCTGCGACTGAAAAGAAGAGGCGCCCCACAAGAAAACATGATGGCCATGCTCGTTTAAAAACATTTTATAATCTGCCGGGTTTTCCTTTTGAACTTCCGGCAATGTATTGTCATAATGAAAAACCCTTGCCATTCCTGAAAGCATGTGATATAAAGTGTGGCAATGAAAAAACCAGTCTTTTTCTTCATCTGCTGCAAAATCAATGGTATCTGTAGCCATCGGCAAAAGATTAAAGGTGTGCTTGAGCGGTTCATCATCCAGGGAACTGTTGTTGCTCAGGCGGAAAAAATGCCCGTGAAGGTGTAACGGATGTTCCATCATGGTATTATTTTGAAAGATAACACGCACATGTTCTCCCTTTTTAATTAATATCTTGTCCGCATCTGCAAGTACCGTATTGTTGAAGGACCACACATACCGGAACATGTTGCCGGTTGCCACAAGTTTTATTATCCTGTCGGGTTTACCTTCCGGTTTTGGAATGGCGGGATCATTATTGGCGGCTTTAAGCATTTTATAAGAAAGAACCACATCGTTTTTATTTCCGGGTGGATAATCAAAGCCATACATTTTCATATTGCTCATTTGCATTCCGTCCATTTGCATCTCTCCCTGCATATTGCCCATGTTGTTGTTCATCTTCATGCCTTTGATCATTGATGAGTCGGACATAGCATGCATACCGTCCATGTCCATCTTTTTCATGGGGGTGTCACTCATATTCATAGTGCTCATATCCATGTCCATAGTACCGGCACTATCATTCTTTACTTCTATATTGGTCATAGGCTTGCTGGTAGCTCCCATTTCCATATGCATTGAAGACATCATCTTATTCATCTGGTGCATGATCTTAAAATAATCAAGCTTTGGAATGGTTGGGGCAGGCACAGTTTTACCCTCGCCAAAAAATGCTGAGGTATATTTGGAAATATCCTGGGCGGTGGCTCTTAACTCGTACCTGCCTGCAGAAGGAATATGAATGATCACGTCATAGGTTTCGGCAGTAGCAATTAAAAATTTATCTACATCAACCGGCTTTACATCCTGGCCATCAGCAGATACCACTTCCATTTTGCCTCCGGCATATTGAACCCAGAAATAGGAAGATGAAGAGGCATTGATGATGCGAAGCCTTATGCTGTCTCCTGGTTTGTAATTGTTGTTTTCAAAGATGGGTTGCCCGTTAATAAGAAACTGGTTGTACCAAACATCACTGACATCCATCGCAGGCATTCTCATCCATTCCTGTTTTACCTTGTCACCAAAATGCCCGGCAGCTACAGCCTGGCCGTAACTTTGAACGGATTTCTTTTTGATGGCAAACCAATCAGATTGCCTTTTGAGCAACCTCCACACTTCGGAGGGTTTTGTATTCGTCCAGTCATTAAGTACAATCACCTGTTCCTTCATTTTAGGCTCTGTTCTCTTATGAATAACGATAGAGCCCGTTAACCCTATTTGTTCCTGGGTCATTGTATGAGAGTGGTACCAATACGTACCATTTTGCCTAACGGGAAAAACCACCCTAAGCGTTTTACCCGGTTGAATTGGAAAAGTGGTAAGTCCGGGAACACCATCATACTGGTTAGGGATCAATATTCCATGCCAGTGGATGGAGGTGGTTACCTTCATCAGGTTATGAACTCTTATTACGGCTGTATCTCCCTGTGTAAGCTCAATAGTAGGGCCCGGTATCTGCCCGTTAATCGCTATCGCGTGAACCTTTTTACCAGCAAAAGATACCGTGGTATCATTTACATATAGGTCATACTGAACAGTTTTACCAGGCAACAAACTAGTATTCTCTAATGACGTATCCCTACCGGCCATTTTGGATTCATCCATCGAGGAGGAATTTGCCGGTGTTTTCATTCCCGCCATGTTTTTCATATCATGTTGAGCTTCGGTAAAGCCGAAAGTGTAAACCATTAAAACAACTAAACCTATTTCTTTCATTTTAATCTGTTTTATTTTTATTGGCAACATTTTTTTTTGTGGACAAAAATTGTACTAAGAATTTTTAATGCAATTTTTTAAAATTTTTTCATTATGGATTTATTTTGTCAAGACTATCCTTCTCATTCTGTGCCCAATTAATGATTACTGAATTTTCCTTTTTTGTGAGCCTTGCATTTTTGTGAATAAGAGTATATGAATACAGCGGCATATCTCCATCTTTAACCTGGTCTGCTATTGCTTTTAATTTACTTTGTTGTTTTCTTTTTGGATAAGAACCGAATTCACTAAAATTCAATTCCTTTTTTCCATTTTTTATATGATTTGCCAATATCCATGCAACAGGTTGCACATAATTATACCAGGGATAGGTGGTATTATTGCTATGGCAATCATAACAGGCAGTTTGCAAAATTGCATGCACATTCCCCGGAACTGAAACTGCTTTGGAAATACCAGTTGGCAAAACCTGCCCGTTTGTGTTTCGGACAGGTCGCACAAACTGAATCGCAATAAAAGCAATTAAAAGAACTAACAATATTTTCTTTATACGGTTCATAAAAATAATTTTGTTTCAAACCTTTAATCTTTTCTAAACCTTCCAGACTTAGTTTTTAATCGTTTCTTTTATCACTCCACAGGTATCCATTTTAATACCGAGGTATGGATTTTTTATCTTTTTGCTTTCGCTCAGCCAGGTACCGTTACCCTTATCATACATTGGGCATGAATCGAGATACAAAGTTTTATTGGTTCCCACTGACTTTACCAAATCGGTAATGTCTTTGCTAAGCATTTCAAAATGTTCGCGTTGGTGCTCAATCTTATCTCCGTTCTCATGGATGTGTTCACTGTTTTCTTTTATGTCTCCTACTAAACTGAGAAACACTTTTTTCTGTTCTGGCGTTAATGCAGAAGCATCAAATTTTGATAAGGCATCCAAAATCTCCTGCCCGTTTTTTGCAGCATCATTGCCGTTATCAGCCGCCAGTGAATTTTTCAAATCCAGGTAACCGGTTAAGATCCCGTCAGCAGGATTTGTATTGTTTGTGGCCACGGTTACAGTAGCAGCAACTGCCTGGGTTTGTGTTGAATCTGCATTATTTGTTTGTTTACTGCTATTAGAATTACATGCTGTAAATGCGAGCGCTAAAATTGAGGCACTAATGGCCATTATGGATTTCATATTTTGTTTGTTATAAATTGTTTAAAAATAGTAGAGAATAGCCCTGGTAAATTTTAGATTCAATTTTTTAACCTTACCAGGTTTCATTTATTTGATTTAATGTGAATATAACAATTACAGGCAAGGAAAATATTTCCTATGCAAAAAATTGAAAAGCATTAAATCATATTTGAAAACTCTGTATGGCTATACGTATGTCGGGTATAGGAGGATGGTCATTTCGGACAATATATTTTGTATCTAAAATATGGGTATGGAGAGGTAATATGTCAATGTTGTAAAAAGAGGCAAGGTAAAAGGTGAAAAAAACAGGATCGGTTAATTTTATCGAAGATGAAATTGCTTTGTCAACCTTTTGAAAATTCATGACTTCATCATTGCAGCAATTGTCTTTATCATTTTTTGTTTGATAGTTTTCAACTTTAGCGTTATGATGATGAACACTTGCAATTGTTATAGAATTTCCTTCATGATGATGTGAATTAAATCCCATATCAAGCCCAACAGCACATGCGAATCCAATAACAGTATTCAATGAGAATACCATTAAAAGAAATGACGCTTTAAATACTATGGATTTTCTTCTGTTCATTTAATTGGAGCAAAAAATATTTAAGGCAAAGTTATTCCATTAATAATAGTTTTTGGATTATGACAAGAGAACTATTTTTTTATACCATCTTTTTTTGCGTTAATACGGTTTTAAATTGCTTTTATTGATCTATCCTCTGCCATGTCTCCACTCCCCGCTTTTAGGTACTTGCTGGGACACGGCTGTTTAGGATTTCTATTCTTATCTAATCTGTTTGTTCTATCGTTTTTTTTAGAGCCCTCCTACATCATAAGTAATCTTTATTGTTGATCGCCGTGTTCTGCTAACGCTGCTTGCCAGGAGTAGAGACACAGCTCGGAAAAGAACTATAGGCGTGACCTCCAAAAATGCTGTTGGCCCATACGCCAACCGCAGCAGGCTTTAATTCCCAGGATAACGCATGTGCCACCGAAGAATCATCATCCGCTGACAATACTCTCCAGTTCTTCCATCATTAGCCTGCTGCCAATAAACAAAGGTGAACGTTCATGCAATTCGGTAGGAACTTTTTCAAGAATTCTTTGATGGCCATCCGTAGCCTTACCACCTGCCACCTCAACTAAGTAAGCCAAAGGGTTGCATTCGTATAAAAGCCTTAGTTTTCCGTTGGGTTTTTTCAAAGTGCCTGGATATAAAAATATCCCACCTTTCACCAGGTTACGGTGCACGTCGGCCACCATACTACCAATATATCTTTGCGTATAAGGGCCGCCATTGTCTTCGCTCTTTCCCTGGCATCCGGCGATGTATTGTTGGATCCCTTCTGCAAACATGTAAAAATTACCATGGTTGATGGAATAGATCGTACCGGCTTCGGGGCAACGGATGTTTGGGTGGCTTAAACAAAATTCTCCGATCGAGGGATCGAGGGTAAATCCATTTACCCCTCTTTTGGTGGCATACACAAAAATGGTGGATGAACCATAAATAATATAACCCGCCGCCACCTGCCTAAGCCCGGGTTGCAGAAAATCTTCAGCTTTGGCCAAAGTGCCCACCCCGGTTACCCTGCGGTAAATGCTGAAAATAGTGCCTATGGATACATTTACATCAATATTGCTGCTCCCGTCAAGGGGATCAAACATGCAGATGTATTTTGAATTCATGCTCACGGGGTTATCAAAAGGTACCATGTCATCCAGTTCTTCACTGGCAATACCGGCGCAGCTTATGCCATGCTGTAAAACACCGGTGAGCTGGTCATTGGCATATCGATCCATTTTCTTTACCTCTTCTCCCTGTACATTTATATCGCCGGTATTTCCCAGTATATCCACCAATCCTGCCTTATTTACTTCTACATTGATCCTCTTGGCAGCAAGGCCTATATCTCTCAGGAGGCCTGCCAGTTCGCCTGTAGCCTTTGGGAATACCCGCATTTCACGCAGCGTAAACTCATCAAGGGTTAATACATTTCTGTTGACCATACTCTTTATTATTTATTGGTGAGTGGGGCCTGCCGATATAATTTTATCGTCTACCAACCCACTGTATTTTTTAAAGTTATCGGCAAAAATGCCTGCAAGGGAATTGGCGGCTTCTAAATAAGCCTCTTTATTTTGCCAGGTGCTCTCGGGATCCAGTAATGCGGACGGAACTCCGGGGCAGGATGTTGGCATCATTAACCCGAAAACAGGATGTTGCCGGTAATCAGCCTTCGCCATCTTTCCTTTGAGCACTGCTGTAATCATTGCCCGGGTATATTGCAGCGAAATCCTGTTTCCCACTCCATATTTGCCCCCACTCCACCCGGTATTTACCAGCCATACGCGTACCTCGTGTTGTTTGATTTTCTCACCCAGCATCCGGGCATACACCGTCGGGTGCAGCGGTAAAAAGGGGGCACCAAAACAGGCGCTAAAAGTAGGTGTAGGCTCCGACACCCCTTCTTCAGTGCCGGCAACTTTTGCCGTGTACCCACTGATAAAATGATACATAGCCTGTAATGGATTGAGCTTGCTTAACGGAGGTAAAATACCAAAGGCATCGGCGGCCAGGAAGAATATATTGGAAGGAATAGGGCCAATAGAGGCTGTTAACGCATTCCTGATATAATTGATAGGATAGCTTACCCTGGTATTTTCGGTTATTTCTTTGCAGGTAAAGTCGATGCGATTGCCCCCGGGCAAGAAAGCGACATTTTCTACCACAGCGCCAAATTTTATGGCGTTGTAGATCTCAGGCTCCCTCTCGGCATCCAGGTTTATCACTTTGGCATAGCAGCCGCCTTCCATATTAAATATGGAATCACCATCCCAACCATGCTCATCATCGCCAATAAGTTTCCTTCCCGGATCTGCGCTGAGCGTCGTTTTACCAGTACCGCTCAAACCAAAGAAAAGGGCGGTATCTTCTTTTCCCGCATTTGCGGCGCAATGCATACTCAGTACATTTTCCTCTTTCGGGAGAATATAATTTAGGATAGTGAAAACGGCCTTCTTCATTTCCCCGGTGTATTGGGTACCACCTATAAGTATTATTTTTTGGGTAAAATTGATAATAACGAAATTTTTCCGCTTGACTCCATCAGTCAATGGATCTGCAAAGAAATGGGGAAGTTGAATTAAATGCCAGTCGGGGTTTGCCATGTCTTGCTCTTCCTTACCGGGGCGCAAAAACATATTATAGGCAAACAGGTTACAGCACGGGTTTACATTAACCACTCTTATAGAGAGCCGGTAATCCTTTTTGGCGCACACCGCACAATCCCTTATCCACAATTTTTTGCCTTTTGTATACTCCATCATTTTTTTTAAAAGCCCGTCAAAATATTTGCCTTCAATGGGTTGGTTGAAGGCATTCCAATCGATGGTATCGGCGGTTAAACCATCTTTAACGATAAACCGGTCCTTGGGACTTCTGCCGGTAAATTCGCCGGTATTAATTACCAGGGCACCGGTATCATTCAAAACACCTTCGCCCTTTTCGGTAGCCTGCCTTATTAATTCTTCGGGTAAAAGCTGGTAATATATATCTTCGGAATTAGCGATACGGTTATTAAAATATTGCCGGGTCTGGGCTCCTGCTGAGCCTTCTTTTGTTGAAGAAATATCCATGTTTAAAATTTAAATAGGTTGAACTTGTGAATGAGAAATAAAGATTACTTCCTTTTTAAGGGAACCGGGAGAAATAGAGAATAAGAGTAATTAACAGGATAATTAAAAATCCGGACAATCGCATCAATTAAAAATTATTCTCAAAATTTACTTTACCGGAAGGATTACATTAGAAGCCCGGGGAAGGATCTTCAGCAAGCGCCTGCATCAGGCCACAATAGCTGTCTGACTTGTCATTAAAAATTTTTGAAGGATAATCAGGTCTCATATCAAATAAATAAAAGACAAATTAAATAAATTATGTGGGATTTTCTTTTTAGCTGTAAACTTTTTTTAGAATCGCAACTCTTTGCTAAGAATGAGCCATGGGTAACCCTCATAAAGGCAAGCCGAAGAATCATCTATGACCTAATAGACCTTTCCTTTCTCCATATCCACCGCCATTAATAATTTTATTTTCCTGTCTATTGTCAAAAAGAACTCAAATCCATTACCCACCCGAAACATCGGAAATCGATAATTACCCATTAGTATCCAGTATTTTTCTCCATCACAATATGCAAACAATTTTGTGGTTGGGATGTAATTATCATTGACGTCTGCTAATAATATGGTATTGAATTTTCCTTTCTCAACTTTAAAATTCTGAATAGCGGGGGTATTATTTCTAAATTCAGCAAACGACCGGTAAATGCCTTTTTTACAAGGCCTGGTCAGAACCGGAATATTAAACCGCTCAGTAAAATAATGGTTATTGACAAAGGCCCTGGTAAAAGCTTTTCGCTTTGCCATACTTCCCCATTCGGTCTGGCTAATCTCCATTTTAAGCAAATGCAATGCTGGCATCAGAAGGTAATGCTGCATATCCTCCTTAATTTGTTTTTTCTTAAGATCTATAAGTGCATAGAGTATTGTATCAATTTTAAATGCCGCATAAAAATTCTCGCCGGAACGAAGAAATACCTCTGCCTCAAAATCCAGGTTTCCATACTTTTTATACAATGATGGGTTTTCAACAAGGGTATCTCTACTGATAATGGATAGTCTTTTTATAAAGCAAACCACTTCCCTATCCTGGCCAGCAGGAAGCGCTTTAAAAGAACTATTGAGATATTTACTGAAACTACTTTCCAGGCCACCTTCCATGGTAAACTTATAATTACTAACGGGAGAAGAAGCAAATACGCTATTTAATGCCGAATAGATGCCAATCTCTGTCGTGTCAAATCTTACGTCTTGTACCCTGATGGACCCGAAGATAGCCGGCGTTACTTTCTGTAACCAACTGGTATCAGGTTTCATCTCCATCTCCGGAATATGAAGAATGTCAACACTGTCTGTATTATATTTTCCGGATTCCTGGGAAAAAGATTCTTGCGCCAGCAGAACGGAGCAAAATATGATTAAAAAATACCTTGGCAGAATTTTCATGTACTTATAAAAAACGCAGGATCATACAAATTATTTCCTGCAGGTTTTGAGAGTTTAAAAAATTATTTAATAGCCACCTTGCACAAGGCGTAACCCGGTTTGGCGACAAAGCCCAGGTAGACTTCTATTGAAGTAAGGCCAAAGGTGCTGCGGCAGGTAGCCTTTCCGTAAAATTAATCATTGCAATTGCGGCCGCGAGATGAACCAGGATTATTTTTTGCTACCAACGCTTTCATCTCTGTAGCATTCTTTACGGCATTACAACCAATATCATTATTGAAATAAATAAATGCTTTTTTTATTTTGCCACAAGCTTGCACATCTTTAATAAACTTTTTTAAATGCTCAGTTGAATAAGGAGATTGATACAAATGAGGTACACCGTGCATCCTGTAATAAAGCATTGAAGTATTTTCAATAACTGTTTCAGGCAACCGCGGATGACTCATACCCGAAAAACTAATTTTATTTTTTCCTAATTCTTTGTACACTTCTTTTTTCCACCAACTCTCATGACGAAACTCAACCACATTGGGAAAGTTGGGATCGAGGCTATCGATGATTTTTGTAAGTCTTTCTTCAGAAAAGTGAAAGCCAGGCGGGAACTGGAATAAAACACAACCGGTTTTTTCTTTTAAACCTTCTTCTATTGTTTGGTAAAAATCATGCAGAAGTTCTTCACAATCGTTGAGTTTTTTAAAATGAGTAATGATACGAGGAGCCTTTACAGAAAAAGTAAAATCAGGAGCACTTCTTTCATACCAGCTTTGCAACATGGATACTACAGGAAAACGGTAAAAAGTTACATTCAGTTCCAGTGTTTTAAAATGTTCGCCATAATATTCAAACCATTTTCTTTGCGGAACGCCTTTTGGATAAAACACTTCTTTCCAGTCTTTATAATGAAACCCTGAACATCCTATGTGCCATTCTATCATATTGGTTGAGATTAGAATTTAAAAATCTCAAATAACATGCCTACAGGATATTTTAAAATGGCGAATAGAAATCAGTAGAATTTGTTTGTTTACTGTGGAATGGCCATACCCCAACTCCTCTGCAAAAGAGAGGGACATGGTCTGTTATTATTTTAGAAATTCTGAAATTTACCGGTCAAACCCAAACGAATATTAATAATCAATAATTCAATAACTCAATAATCATTTTACCTACTTTTTCTGCATTAGGCAGCATAGCATTTTCCAAAACCACATTCAGCGGAATGGCGGGAAGGTTTAAGGCTCCCAATACCTGCACCGGCGCATCAAGAAACCGGAAACATTCTTTTGAAATACGTCCTGCAAGGGCTTCGGCAAAGGAATTGTTTTGTTGCTCCTCTGTAAGAACCAAACATTTTCCATGCTTTTTTACAGTTGAAAAAATCAATTCTTCATCCAACGGGAATAAGGTTCTCACATCTATAATTTCCACCTGGCCGGGGAAGTTTTTAGCAGCAGCTTTTGACCAGTACACGCCCATTCCATAAGTAATGATGCAGCAAGTTTCACCATTATTGATCTTATTTTCATCAGCGTGCAATACTATATTTCCCTTTCCTAACGGTAATGCATAATCGCGGGAAGGTTCGGCTGTTTTCGCATCTTCCGTGCCGGGGACTTTGCTCCAGTAAAGGCCTTTATGTTCCAGCATGATCACCGGGTTCGGATCAAGAAAAGCCGCTTTCATCAGGCCTTTCATATCAGCAGCATTCGACGGATAAGCGATTTTTATGCCTTTGATAGCAAGCAAAAATGTTTCAATGCTTCCACTATGGTAAGGGCCGCCCCCGCCATACGCCCCTATAGGCACACGTATTACCGTTTGCACTGGAAATTTTCCGTTACTGAGATAACAACTTTTGGCAACTTCTGTATACAATTGATTGATACCGGGAAAAATATAATCAGCAAATTGTACTTCCACAATGGGTTTAACCCCTGTAGCACTCATGCCAACTGTAGAACCAATTATGTATGCTTCCTGGATGGCTGTATTAAAAATACGATGATCGCCAAATTGCTCACCCAAAGTGGCAGCCTCTCTGAAAACACCGCCCAGCCTTTGTCCTACATCCTGTCCATATAAAACC
>JBBQWJ010000066.1:0-14198 GCA_038210685.1 Chitinophagales bacterium
CGATTCTTTAAAAAATATTTTGAAAGAACCAATAAGTATTTTAAAAGATTGGAATTATCATTCAGGCGAAAATTCTGTAGCGACAACACTTGCCGTTTATTGGGGAGAAAAAATTCTGCGCCCGATCTATTTTATAAAAGTCCCGGATGCTGAAGAAAACGACCAGGTAATTAAAACCAAAAAATTTGCAGCCACCGCTCCAGCTCAACAATTATTACAACCGCTTTTGCTCGCAATGCACGAGCTTGAAAATAATTTTGGCACATGGAATATCGAATGGGGAAAGATCAATCGCTATCAAAGGATTTCCGGCAATATTGAATCCAAATTTAATGATGATTCATCAAGCCTTCCCGTTGGATTTACCTCTTCCACCTGGGGTGAAATTCCTTCGTTCGTGAGCCACACTTTTAACGGCACCAAAAAACGATATGGTTACAACGGCAACAGCTTTATATGTGCTGTGGAATTTGGAAAAAGAATAAAAGCAAAATCTCTCTTAACCGGCGGCGAAAGCAGCCACAAAGATTCCAAACATTTTTTTGACCAGGGACGCTTGTACACCAAAGGAATTTTTAAAGACGTTTTATTTTATAAAGAAGATGTGTTGAAGCATGTTGAAAAAGAGTACCATCCGGGAGAATAAGAAAATAAAAATCATGATTATTTATTCGTTTACTGTCACTTTTTAAATCGAAGGTAATTTACAAAAAGAAAGATCTACAGGGAGGCTTGATTATAACAAAACGGGTTCCATTGAATATAGTAAAGATTCAGTAATTTTAGAAGATGGATATAAAATCATTAATAAATATTGATGCTGAAATATTATCGGGTCAACCGGTTTTTACAGGAACAAGGGTTCCGGTCGAATCACTATTTGATCAACTAGAAGCGGGAATAAGTTTAGATGAATTCCTGATAGATTTTCCAACGGTGTCGAAAGAACAAGCTGTTGCAGTTTTAGAGATGGCAAATAAATTAATTACATCACAAAAGGTGACTGAATTCTATGAAGCTTCTTCTTGATGAAAACCTTCCCAACAGATTAAAGAACGATTTTATTGAACACGAAATATATACATTGCGTGAAAAGAATTGGAATGGAAAAAAAACGGAGAATTAATCAAATTAATGATCAGGCATCATTTTGATGCCCTGCTAACTTTTGATAAAAATATTCAATACCAACAAAATTTTAAAAAATATCCGGTTTGCATATTTGTTCTCTCTGCCAAAAACAATAGTTACCAGGAATTGACTAAACTTTCTGAAAAAATTAAAAATATTCTTGCTACACAGAACTTAAAAGAAGGAAGTATAATAATAAAAGCGTCATAAACAAAGAGAAGAATTTTTGCGCATCTTCACTTTCAAATCTGAAGACAATTTTCCAAACGCCAGTTCCTTAAAGGAATTATTTCTTCGATTACAACTCCCCTTTAATTCTCAAAGGCACATTTACTCTAATACTGAAATTTCTTCCCATGTTATAAATCCCGTCGTGACCGGTAAAGTTGCCGGGGTAAGGTTCAAAATATTTCAAGCGGTTCAATCCTGATTGATAAGCCACATTAAATAAATTATTGCCGAGGAAAGAAATGTTGAACATCGGTTTTCCTTTTTTATTCAAAACATCAGTTCCAAAACCGGCATTAAATAACTGGTAACCTGCTGTAGGCGTTTCTGTATTGTTTTGTAAATAAACACGGTTTTGAGAAACATATACTTCAAACTGAACTTTTACAAACGCATTGGCAAAAATATTTCCTGCTTTTTTAATATTAGCACGCAGTTCAGAAATAGTATGCAATGGCGGAATGAAAGGCAAATATTTTGCACTGTCTGAAATTTTTCCTTCACCCGCAACGCCTTTATTAACGCCATATACAACAGAAAGAGAATTTTCAAAATGCAACCAATCCCATGGATGCGGATGCACATCAATACTCAATTCACCGCCATATAAATTAGCACGTGCGGATACAAATTTGAAAGTCTGGTTGCCGGGAACAATGATAGAATCCTGTCCTGCAGCGTTCTGCAGTTTTTGATTGTAGATATAATTTTGAATATTATTATTAAAAACATCGGCGGTAATGGTAACGTGCGTAGAATTAAAAGTTGCTCCAATATCTTCCTGCAAACTAAATTCAGGCTTAAAATTAAGATGCCCGATCTGGTATATGTTGGTTCCCGGATGCACACCGTTCGCAGATATCTCATACACATTCGGCGCCCTGTAACCTCTTCCCAAATTAGCTTTCAGACTGAACCGGTCATTGAATTTATAAGACAAGCCAATGCTGCCGCTCATGCCAGAAAAAGTATGTTGGTAAGAAGTAAAAAGATGTTGCGCACCTGCAGTATCTTTTCCGGTAACCACATGATCAAACCCTGTGGAAGGATCTGTGGATGCATACATATCCTGGTTGTGGTAATCTCTTATATCATATCTCACGCCCCCAGAAACTTCCAATTTATCCATCCGTTTTGTTATATAAATAAACGGCCCCAAATCAAACTGGTGGTAAGAAGGAATGATATATTCAGTTCCTTGTGTAACCTTGTTATCCTGGTACATTCCATTAATGCCTGTGGTTACACTGAAACCTTTTTTTTCATTAAAATAATATTTTGCGTCGTAGGTAGCAGTATTTAACAGTAGATATAAACCCGGCACCTGCACTTGAGGATGACTGAATTCTCTGCGGATACTTTTTTGAAAAGCAAGGTTCACGGCCAATCTTCCGCCTGGAAGATCAAAACTGTTAGCGCTGTAAAAATTATAATGTTGCACATGCTGGTGCAATGCTGAAATTTTATAAGAATTTAATTCGGCATTGCTCACAATCGGCCTGAAAGTGTCGGCTTCAGTAATTTGTTTCGTGAATTTTCTGGTAGCAGAATCGCGGCTTCCGTCAGGAATTTCCTGTAAGTCGTTATACATAGCAAATCCAAAATGGCTGTAGCCCCAGTTTTTATTGATACCTACGTTGGCAGACGCATCTGTTTCTGCGAAACCGGTATTGAAAACCCTTCCATCATATTTATCTTTATAGTTGGTGGCCATTTTATGCGTGAAAGTTCCACCCCAAATAAAGTCATTGGTATGTCCTGCTATCGTTGCAGAATTTTCGATAAGCCGGTTATTGGTTTGATATTCATTTAAAATATTTCCAACTATTTTTCCCTGCGCCGGAGGATTTGCAGGAATAAGATTTACCACGCCAGCTAATGCATCTGAGCCATAGATGAGGCTGGCAGGGCCTTTCACCACTTCCACTCTATCAACGGTATTTTCATCCACTTCAGTACCATGTTCATCTCCCCATTGTTGTCCTTCAAGGCGAACACCATCGTATAATGTAAGTATCCTGTTAAAACCCAATCCACGGATAAAAGGCTTGGAAACATTGGGCCCGGTAGTCACTTCACTTACACCCGGTACCGTTGCAATCGCGTCAATAATATTTGTACTCAGATTCTGCTCCAGAAATTTTTTATTGATGGCAACAATGGGAACTGGATTCCTGATAATAGAACTGGCCCTTGAAGAACCGGTAACAACAATCGCACTCTCTTCCACCACTGAGATCTGCATAAGAAAGTTTTCGGTTTTATTTTGATCAAAGTCGATATTTTCTGTAATGGTTTTATAGCCGATGTATTTTATTTCAACCAGGTAAGAGCCGGCAGGCACATTTGCAAGATTATAATTTCCGTTAACATCCGCAATGCTTCCTTTTTTAAGATCAGGAATATAAACAGAAGCACCGGCTAATGGCGCGCCCGAAGTATCGGTTATTTTTCCCGAAAGTGTATAACGTTCGGACTTTTTTTGCGCATGTGCCGGGAAAGAAAAAATAATTGATGCACTAAGTAGGATAAGAAAAAATATAGTTTTCATTTAAAATTGATTAGAGGAAAATTCATTAAGAATAAATAGTAAACAGAAATCGTAAAAGAATGTTTGTTTACTATCTGTGAAAATTGAAAAGCCAAAAGAAGTGTCAGGAAATGGATGGAGGGCCTCTTAATCCAAAAGAAACGGGTTGACTATAAACAGTTGCAACAACGTTGCAAACGGTGTAATTAAAAAAAACAGGAGCCGGCGATTTAATAACGACGGCACTTTGCATGGCATAAGGTGCAATTACCACGTTGCTTTCGCAATGGCAATCTATACCTGGTGCATTAATCTGAGGATTGTTAGAATCGGTTAAAGTCTTACTTACAAAATCTTTATGATTGGCAAATAACCAGTGGAGATATTTTGTTGGGGTATTACTTAAAGCGAAACTCGCCAGTAATAAAACGCCAAAAAACTTTCTTATATAAATGTTGCGATTCAATCGGTTTAATTGGTGATTTTGCAAATGTAGAACATTCTATTTTATAAGCAGGTGAATGATTTATTAAATTCGGATGGACGGCACAAGAGTAAAAGCGGAACAACTTTTGTGAATATTATATTGTAAATATTTATTAATTATTTTAAAACCATTTATTATGCCTATTGTAAAAGTGATAGAAGTGATAGCTTCTTCAGAAAAAAGTTTTGATGATGCCATTCAAAATGCAGTAACAGAAGTTTCTAAAACAGTAAAAAATATTGATTCTGTTTATGTAAAAGATTTTAAGGTGCATGTAAAAGATGAAAAGGTATCTTCTTACGGAGTTATTTGCAAAGTATCTTTCAGAGTAAACGACAAATAACATTTTCAATTTTTCGTAAATTATTAATAAGGGGGTTAGTATCTCCCTTTATTTTTTTAACATACTTTTCCGTGAAGGTTTTATATAAACACATTTTTTGTTTATGTGTTGTTCGTAATTTGCAAATCTCTAAATCATTAATCAATTTTATCGAAAAAAGATGTTACAAACTGCAGAAGACATTAGGCTATTAAATGAAAAAATTCATCATTCCGCAACTTTCATTGATAAGATCCATGACGAGATCGGAAAAATTATCGTAGGTCAAAGTCACATGCTTGAAAGATTACTGATCGGATTATTAAGCAATGGCCATATTTTACTGGAAGGTGTTCCCGGCCTTGCAAAAACACTTTCCATAAAATCACTTGCAAGCACCATCAACGCTAAGTTTAGCCGAATCCAGTTTACTCCTGACTTGTTACCCGCAGATGTGATAGGAACGATGATTTACAACCAGCAGAAGAATGAATTTGTAGTGCGCAAGGGCCCGATATTCGCCAACTTTATCCTTGCTGATGAGATCAACAGAGCTCCTGCAAAAGTGCAAAGCGCTTTGCTGGAAGCCATGCAGGAAAGGCAAGTTACCATTGGTAATAGTTCTTACCCGTTGGAAGAACCTTTTTTAGTTTTAGCTACACAAAACCCTATCGAACAGGAAGGAACTTATCCTTTGCCTGAAGCGCAGGTTGATCGTTTCATGCTTAAAGTGATTATAGATTATCCGTCAAAAACAGAAGAGCAGGCAATCATCAGGCAGAATGTTCTCGGCATGCAACAGCCACAGATAAACGCAGTTGTTTCATCTTCTGAAATATTAAATGCACGCCAACTTGTTCGTGAAGTTTATATGGATGAAAAGGTAGAACAATACATTATTGAAATTGTGTTTGCTTCGCGGTACCCGGATAAATATAATCTCGCTAAATTAAAACCACTCATCGCTTATGGTGGTTCTCCAAGAGCCAGCATCAACCTTGCTTTGGCTTCAAAGGCTTATGCTTATTTGAACAAAAGAGGATATGTAATTCCTGAAGACGTAAGAAATATTTGTAAAGATGTATTGCGCCATCGCATCGGACTTACTTATGAAGCAGAAGCAGAAAATGTAAACATTGAAATGGTGATCAATGAAATTTTGAAAGCGGTAAATGTTCCTTGAGTAATGCGAAAATTCGAAAATGTAACAATTCGAAAATATAAAAACAGTAAACCATCAAATAACCAAAGTTTTTATTCCGGGATTTAGAACAATAATTAATCATTCAATAATCAATAATTAAATAATTGTCTTTAACCACAGCCGACATAATAAAAAGAGTGAAAGAACTGGAGATCGTCAGTAAGAAGATCACCACGCATCTTTTTACCGGCGAATATCATTCGGCTTTTAAAGGAAAAGGAATGCGTTTCAGGGAAGTGCGCGAATATTCCCATGGCGATGATGTGAGGTTTATCGACTGGAATGTGAGTGCGCGCTATGCTCATCCGTTCACCAAGGTTTTTGAGGAAGAAAGAGAACTTACGGTTATTCTTTTAATTGATGTAAGCGCCAGTTCTTTATTTGGCACTACACACCAGAACAAAAAGGATATGATTACTGAAATTGGCGCAGTGATAACTTTCAGCGCTATAAACAATAATGATAAAGTAGGTGTTATATTTTTCAGCGATAAAGTAGAACAATATATCCCTCCCAAAAAAGGGAAAGACCATGCACTTTACATTGTGCGTGAATTACTAACGGCAAGCCCTAAACGAAATGGAACCAATATCCGCGAAGCATTAAATTTCTTTTCAAAGTCTAACCATCAAAAAAGTATCGCATTTATTATGAGCGATTTTATTGATGATAATTATGAACACGCTTTACGGGTATTAGGCAAAAGGCATGACGTTATCGGTCTTAAAGTTTATGATAAAATGGATAGCCAGTTACCGGATATTGGCATGACTAAAGTTCAGGATCTTGAAACAGGAAAAGCTGAATGGCTCAACACTTCAGACTCCATGGTAAGATACAAATATCATCAGAATTTTATTGATCATAGCGCAGCAACTAAATCGATTTTTAAAAAGTCAGGCGCTCAGTTGTTGCATATCCGTACGGATGAGGATTACGTAAAAATTTTACAACAGTTTTTTACAAGAAGAAAAAAAACGCATTAAAAGGATTTGAAGAAAGGAGTTCACGATATAAGGTTCGTTACGGTTTTAGTGATTGCCATTTTGTTTTCTGCACAGTCTGCTATTGCTCAATCTCCCACGGTAAAAACAACAGTAGACAAGACGGATATTTTAATTGGTCAGCAAATACATTACAAAGTAGAAACTTCCATGCCTGATAATACGTACAGGCTCAGTTGGTTTTCTGTACCCGATAGTTTTGGAAATTTTGTACCGATCATTAATGAAAAGATCGACTCTTCTTATTCAAATGGCAATCTCAATTTCAGTCAACAAATAATTATCACAAGTTTTGATTCCGGCAGGCAGGTAATTCCTCCGCTAGCCCTTACAGCATCAACACTTGAAGGTGATTCTACCTTTAATATTTATACTGATTCTATCCCGATAAATGTAGAGTATTCTCCCGCTGACAGCACACTTCCTTTTCACGACATCAAAAATATTATTGAAGTAAAAAAAACATTTGCGTGGTGGATTTGGGCACTGATTGGCTTGGGAGTTATTCTAATAATTGTTTTGATCATTTACTTTATCAAAAAATCGAAAAAGAAAAAAGATACAGGGATTTTCGAATCGAAACTTTCGCCTTATGATGAAGCGATGCAGTTATTAGATGAATTACAAAAAGAAAATTTACTTGAAAAGAATGGGGTCAAAGAATATCATACGAGATTGTTGGATATTTTCAAAAGGTATTTATCAAGGAAAACCAATACCTATCAAATGCATCTTACAACAGATGAATTGTTGATTGAATTAAATGAATTACATCTTTCAAAAGAAAAGGTTTTTGATTTTGCCAATTCCTTAAGAATGGGCAATGCGGTTAAATTCGCGAAATTTCTTCCCCCGGATTTCGAAAATAAAAAATGCTTTTCTGAGACCCAGGAAATGATCACGAATATCAATAATATAGAAAACAAAAAACCTGAAGATGGTATTTGATTATTTCAGAAATATTACTTTTGGGCAACCCTGGTTATTGCTCCTTTTATTGCTGATCCCAATATTGATCTATTGGAAATTCAATAAAGGTAAAAAGCAGGTAGCGGCAATCGGTATCTCTTCTACCAAAGGCCTGGCAGCTTCAAGATCATGGAAAAACACCTTCCAGCAATTTCCTTTTATTTTAAGAATCCTGGCTCTTGCCTGCATCATCATTGCCCTTGGCCGACCTCAAACAAAATTTGATGAAACTCAAAGGGAAGGCGAAGGCATTGATATTATTTTGGCGATTGATGTAAGCGGAAGTATGACAGCGCAGGATTTCTCACCAAACAGGATGGAAGCGGCCAAAAAGGTAGCTGAGGAATTTGTGGACGATCGTTCGTCTGACAGGATTGGCGTGGTGATATTTGCCGGTGAAAGTTTTACTCAGTGCCCGCTTACAACAGATCATTATGTTTTAAAAACACAAATCTCACAAATAAGAAATGGCTTGCTCGAAGATGGAACCGCGATCGGTTCAGGACTGGCCACAAGTGTAGACCGTTTGAGAAACAGCAAATCAAAAAGTAAAGTAGTTATTCTTCTTACAGACGGCATGAACAACGGCGGCCTTATTGATCCTTCGACAGCTTTGGAAATTGCCAAAACTTTCCATGTAAAAGTGTATACGATTGGAGTGGGTACAGAAGGCTATGCACCAACTCCTGTCAGCACACCTCTCGGAATAGTGATGCAAAACCAGAAAGTTTCTATTGATGAAAAATTATTACAAAATATCGCTTCGCAAACAGGTGGCAAATATTTCAGGGCCACCGATAACCAAAGCCTTGAAAAGATCTACAGCCAGATAGACAAAATGGAAAAATCAAAAGTGGAGATCACCACTTTCCATCATTATACCGAAAAATTTTACCCGTTTATTTTTGCCGCCATGGCATTACTTTTTGTAGAAATTATTTTAAGATATACCTTGTTTAAAAAGTTTCCTTAATTATTAAATAAGAAGCAAAATTTAAAATATTTGTTTGTTCACTGTACAACTAACCACATTAAACGATCTAAACTCTCTAAACCAATAAACCAATTAACTTCCACCTCATGCAGGCATTAGTTTATAAATCTACCGGCAGTTGGTATGTAGTAAGAAATGAAAAGGGTGAGGAATATAATGCACGCATCAAAGGCAAATTTAAAATTGATGATATCACTTCTACCAACCCGATTGCGGTGGGTGATGTAGTTGTTATTGATAAAGAAGATGGCGAAGAATCAATCGTTATCACTAAAATTCACGATCGCAAAAATTATATCACACGTCAATCGCCACACAACAAGCACATGCACCATATTGTGGCGGCTAATCTTGATCAAAGTATTTTGTTGGCCACATTAAAAGATCCTAAAACTTCTACCGGATTTATAGATCGCTTTTTAGTAGCCTCTGAAGCATACGATGTACCCACAATAATTGTTTTCAATAAAACAGATATCTATAAAATAAAAGAAAAAGAAAGCTTCGAAAAAATAAAATCGGTTTATGAAAAAATCGGTTACCCTGTCTACGCAATGAGCGTTTCAACAAATGAAGGAGTAGATGAAGTAAAAGAATTATTAAAAGATAAAACGACTTTATTGAGCGGCCATTCTGGTGTTGGCAAATCTTCGTTTATTAATACGATTTTCCCTGATAACATTATTAAAACACAGCAAGTAAGCGATTGGAGCGGCAAAGGATTGCATACAACCACTTTTGCCGAAATGTTTGATCTTCCTTTTGGAGGAAAAATAATCGATACACCGGGAATGAGAGAGTTTGCGATGATGGATATTGAACCGCATGAACTTTCACATTATTTTCCTGAAATGAAAGCGCTGATAAACGATTGCAAGTTTAATAATTGCATGCACATTGAAGAGCCGGGGTGTGCGGTAAAAGCAGCGGTTGAAGAAAATAAAATTGCAGCAGAGCGTTACATCAGTTACCTGAATATTTTGGGAAGTATCGACAATAAAAAATGGTAGGCAAAATAAAAATTGCAGTTATTTGTTGGTTTACTGTTTTGAATAATGATTTGAATAATTATGAATTAAGCAATTGATCATAAGTCCAGAGGATTGCCTTAAATTGTTTTTGACTACTATTTTAATTAATTTTATAAATAAATATAATTCTGTGATGAAAGAAATATCAATCGAAATACCAGAATCGCAAGTACCCTTTATGATGGAGCTTCTTCAAAAATTCAATTTTGTAAAAATTAATAATTCCCCTGTTAATAAAAAATTTAAACTTAAAGAAAAGCAAGTGAAATCTATTGAAGAAGAACGTGCAAAATCCAAAAAAAATCCCGACTATCTTTTGGATTGGGATAAAGTAAAAAATACTTTAAGAGTAGATTGATGGATTATAATATCAAACTTACCCCTACAGCGTTTAATGATCTTCAAAAAGCTATTGATTACTACAATGAACAACAAAAGGGTTTAGGTAAAAAATTTAATCTTGCTATCAGGAGAATGTTCTCTCAACTTAAAAAAGTTCCAACATCAGGTTCGTTTATGTATGACAATGTCCGCTTTCGGGTATTAAAGCAATTTCCATTTATTATTCTCTATGAACTTGTGGAAAATAAAACCATTGCAGTTTATCGTATCTTTCATACGTCCTTAAACCCTTATTGGGAATGACTCGAACAAAAAAATTGGAAATTATTATTAGTAAAAATAACCAAAAGTATAGCTTCGGATAGTGTCTTTTTTGAATAAAAATAAACTCGAATTATTTAGAATTTCTTCGTTTACTATATTTCAAAAATAGTAGAGCAGAACTCAATAAGCATTTCTTTCTAAAAACTCTGCCACTTCCTCTACGGCTTTATTCACTTTTTCTGTATGACTATAACTGTGCGGTAGTATCGAAACGCCGTTGAAAATGTTGTAATGAAGTGTCAAAAAATTATTCTTGTATTTGAAATCCCAATCAAGAGAATCGGCATCGTCTACCTGGTTTAGAAATTTCACTTTAAGGCCATCAGCCAGCGATCCGGCTATAGAATAGAATTTGGAAATGCCGCAATTATCGTCAATAACAGCTTCTGTGCCGCCATATTTGGTTTTTAAATGATAACACATAGGTTTAGTTTTTATAAAGAAGAGAAATTCATTAATGTTTAAATTTTTTGGCTTTCCTCGCTGCTTTTATTGCAGATTTATCGCCAGATAAAATCCTTTCTGCGCCTATGTTTTTACCATTTGTAGGACATCCATATTTTTCATGCCTTCTAAAAATAGAACATCCGCAAAACATATATCCGCATGCAGCAAAAATTATTATTTTTTTCATTGAATGAAATTCTAAACCATCTAAACCCACTAACCATCTAACCATCTAAACTTTCTAAACCTCCTAAACATCAACTCTTGTACCATCCTGCATAAAAAAGATAATTATTAGCAATCCTTTCAATTTCTCCACTAATCAATTCTTCTGAAATGTCTCTTACCTTTTTTGCAGGAACACCGGCGAAAATGCTTCCCGGATCTACTATCGTGTTTTCAAGAACTACAGCGCCTGCAGCAATGATACTGTTGGCGCCGATTTTAGCGTGATCCATAATGATGGCACCCATACCAACCAAAACATTATCCTCTATAACGCATCCATGTACGATTGCATTGTGTCCGATGCTCACATTATTTCCGATAATTGTTTTTGATTTCTGGTAAGTGCAATGAATTACGGCGCCATCCTGTACATTTACCTTGTTGGCCATGCGGATAGAATTTACATCTCCGCGAATAACAGCATTGAACCAAATACTGCATTCATCACCCATAACTACATCCCCACAAATCGTGGCGTTAGGCGCAATAAAGCAGTTCTTTCCCCATGAGGGATTAACACCTTTTACTTCAAATAAAAATGACATGGAATTAAATCTTTGAATTCATCTGCAGATATTCAGATGAAAATTGTGAAAAATAAAAAAGATTATTGTATTAACGCTTTAACCAGGATTCAGGATTGACATTATTATTTTCGTCCATCAAAATAAAATCGACTTCACCATTGCCATCGTCATTTAAGCCTGCTTTACCAATCACCTGGCCTGTTTTCACTTTATCACCACGTTGTACACTGGCACTAGCAAGATTGCTATAAACAGTAAAGTATTTTCCGTGCTTTATAAAAACCACTTGCTTATCATCCATATAATTCACCAGGGTAACCTCTCCATCAAAAACTGATTTTACAGGGGCTCCGGCTTTTACACCAATACTAACCCCGGGATTATTATAATCGATACCACCGGGATATTGATTAGGCCCAAAGTGCGTGATAACATAACCATCCGAGGGCCACGGAAGAGAACCTTTGTTTTTTTCGAAACTTGCATTGAGTGCCCTATCCGCTTCGCTGCTTACTAATACACTTCCGGAAGGAATAGACGCTGACTTTGAGGTAGCCGCAGTAGCACCTTTTTCATCTTTTGTTTCCGTCTTATTATTTTTTGCTGCAGCTAAACGTTCTTTTTCTTTTCGTGCTGCCTCTGCCCTTGCCCTTTCTATTTCACGGCGAATCATGGCAGTGATAGCGTTCTTTAATTTTACGTCTTGCTTTCGCTTATCCCGTACCTGTGCCAACAGTTCTTTCTGCCGACCTTTTAGCTGACTTACAATATTTGCTTTTTCTTCTTTTTGCTTCTGCAATTTATCCAGTTCCTTATCCTTTTCATTCAGCACATCCTTCTTATCGTCTTTCATTCCCGACAAATTCTTAATCTTATCCTCAAGCATTGACTGGGTTTTCAAAATATTTTCAGCCTGCATTTCACGATAACTCCGATAAGATTTTAAATAGGCAATTCTCTTGATGGCATCATTAAAATTATTGGCGGAAAAAATGAAATTCAGGAAATCGTAATTGCTCCTGTTTTTATAAGCATACACCATACTTTTGGCATATTCCACTTTCAGTGTATCCAGAACTCTTTTAATCTTATTGATCTCTAACTGCGACAAATAAATATTATCACTCAATTTGCTGATCTCGCCGCTTATGTTGTGAATTACATTATCCTGCAGATTGAGTTTTCTATTGATAAGACTAAGCTGACCCACATTAACTTTGGTAGTTTTCTGAGTTTCTACCAGCGCTTTTTCGGTTGCTTGAATTTCTTTTCTTAATTGGTCTCTTTGTTTCTCAAGTTCATCCTTACTAAGCTGTTGTTGGGCTGTAGCAGCAAAAGCAACTAAAAGAAAGATAAAAGAAGTAAAGAATTTCTTAGGCATTCACGCAAAATTTTTTATAAGAATGATTGGTCAATATCTATGCAAGCTACAATAGCTTTAAAGTAACAATTATTTTATTTTATAATTTCGTGGGATGGCAAAAGGAAATGATAATTCCTTGTTAAACTCATACTGTTTAAATTCTATTGATACATCCACTTTAGATTTTTCTGAAACATTTATTTCCCGGTCTGTCGCAAAATCAAAGCCGGCATTACTTTCATAATTACTATACAATAGCGAAGCTGTGCGGTTTTGGTTTAAATCAATATCATCCAGCTTTATGCGCTCCAGGTGATTGGTTCCGGCGGACAAAGTGACCAGGTTTTTAAAATAATCTCCCACGGTTCCGATCAAAATATGATTTTCTGTTTGCCGGTACGAAACAATACTATCACCTACATACACAGGGTTACCAATAAGTATATTTTGCAATAAGGTAAAATTCATTGGAATATGTGCAAAACTTTCAATATAGCTGAAAGGATGATATTCGACAGATTTATCCAGCTTATTTAAAATAATAAGCGTGTCAGGTGTAATATAAAGACGAAATGCTTCAATTCCTAAAAAAGTAGCGCTGATGGATATCCATAAAACACTGTCTTTTTGCAGGCGGATAAAAGCATTAAAATCAGGTTGCTTTCCCTTGCGGTCCTGGTACTGAATCTTAGCCTTAGAAGAAAATGTTTTAAAATCAATTTTATTTTTATTCAGTGCATTTAAAACTTTGGCTGCAGGAATTATATTAAATGAACTGTCTTTTAACACAACAGGCATTTTTACAACAGAAGTATCTTTTTTGCTGATAGCAGTCTGCAGGCTTTTGGTAGAATGGCAACCTGTTGCAGCGTATAACACGATTCCCACAAAAATTTTACTCCAGATCTTCATTCAAACAATTTTTTAAATTAAATATTTCCTGTATGTCCAAAACCTCCTTCGCCTCTTTGTGTAGATTCTAATTGAACCACGGGCTGCAAAAATGCTCTTTCCACTTTACCTACCACCATTTGCGCTATACGGTCGCCGCTGTTTATTGTATGAAC
>JBBQWJ010000067.1:0-14048 GCA_038210685.1 Chitinophagales bacterium
GAAACCCGGAACCTGGCTAAAGTTGGCGAGGACATCGGATTAGAAGAAGGCAAAAGATTAGTAGAAAATTTTAGAACTGCTCATCCTGATGCAACACCCGGTTATTTCATCGGTCGTAACATTATCGACCAGGTATTAAGCCAACCAGGTTGCGTAGGTATCAGATTCCGCAAATGCCTTTCCGAAAACAACGAAGAACATTTAGTTTACACAGGCGTTAATGCTGAAGGTAAAGATATTCTTCATTTTTCTGTAGTTACCAATACAGGTGATATTGAGAAGTATGACGGTATAGTAGCTGATAAGATCATTATTGACTGGGATCTTATTAACGGGCCAAGCCAACCAAAGAACTAAATCGGTATTTATTTTTTCAATTGTGAAATAAATTTTGAAATATGTAGTTATATTTGAAGTAAATGTAACTGCTATTTTAAAGATACTTCTCTATATCGGAATTTTTTCAACAACACTACCCTTAGTGTTCTATTTGCTCTTTAATTTAAAGAGCAAACAGAAATCGCTAAGGGTTATTTTATTTTATATACTTTATTGTATTATAAACGAGGGATTAAACTTTTATTTACAATCCATTCAAAGTGAAAAAACTATCTACCTCTTTTATGCTTTTACAATTATTGAATATTCCTTTTTTAGTTATTTCATATATCTGATTACACCTAAAAGTATAATTAAAAAATTTGTTCCTTTTTTATGGATAGGTTTCATTTTATTTCAATTGATAGTTATAATTTTTAAAAATGATCCTTTTGGGTTTGATTCAATTACTTCAGGTATTGAATGTATAATTATATTATTTCTCTGTATTTCATACTTATTTATACAATTAAGAGGCTCTAATAATTTGACAATTTACTCAACCTTTGATTTCTGGGTGGTGATCACTTTTCTTATTTATTTCTCAGGCACATTTTTTCTCTATATTCTTGCTTCAAGTATGGGAGAGAATATAGCATTTCAAAAACAATATTTTATCATAAACATTGCATTTAATATTTTGAAAAATATTTTATTATGTATAGCCATGACTATGAAATTAAATAATACAGTAAACCAACCCAAATCAGCAATTCCCCAGTTTGATGATGAGCTTTTTTTGGCAAAAAAATTTTAATTAACCAAACCTGATGTTTTTTTTACAAACTACTTTTGGCGTGTCGAGTGTATTGATCCTGGGAACCCTTGGTATGTTTTTTATGGCCATCACATTGGTCTCTATCGTAGTTTTTCACCAGAGAAGAGTAATAAGGTTCAATAAACAAATTCAAAAGATGGAAGAAGAAAGGCAGCAAATGTTGCTGCGTGCTTCCATTCAGTTCCAGGAAGAAGAACGACAACGTATTGCTGCAGACTTGCATGATGATGCTGGCCCATTGTTAGCTACTGCAAGGCTTTATTTAAATGAAAATCTTATTCACCAGGAGCCGGCCCAACAACTCCAATCAATATTTAGTGCTAAACAAATTATTGATGATAGTATTCAATTGATCAGGAATATTTCTCATAGCCTGATGCCTCCTACATTAAAGAACTTTGGACTTGAAGCAGCCATTAAAGATCTTTTTGATAAGATAAACGGTTCGGGTGTAATCAACTCAAGTGCACGTTTCCATGATAATCGACAACGCTTGAGTGATGAACAGGAATTACTGGTATTTCGGATACTCCAGGAATTAGTGGCCAATATTATTAAACACAGTAGTGCAGGATTTATTCACCTTACACAAAATGCCCAAGGAAATTTAGTATACTTTAGAATTCATCATGATGGTAAGGGGATACTGCAACAGGATTTTGAGAAAATGGAAAAAGGATCTTCAGGTTTGGGCTTAAAAAATATTCAAAGTAGAATAAGAGTTCTAAAAGGTAAAATATATTTTGAAATAGATAATACACACACTTATTATAAGGTGACAATTGAAGTTCCCAGGGAGCCGATTAAATAAAATTGTTGTATTTTATATTTTTTTCTATTATCTTTTGCCTCCAAGCTATTATATATGACCCCCGAAACCATCAAAGTAGCAATAGCAGATGATCATAAAATATTCAGGAAAGGCGTAATTCTTTCCCTTAAAGTCTATCATAATATCGAGTTTATTCTGGAGGCAGAGAATGGTGAAGAACTTATTAAAGGGATTGAAAAAGAACAACCGGATATTGTTTTGATGGATTTAAAAATGCCGGTAAAAGATGGGATCGAAACTACAAAATACCTCAACAAACATTATCCCCAAATCAGAATATTAATTCTTACAATGTATGAGGATGAAAGGTTTGTAGGCCATTTGATGGATAGTGGTGCCAATGGCTATTTATTAAAAAGCACAGAACCTACTGAAATTAAACAAGGTATTATGGATGTAATGAATACCGGTTTTTATTTAAACAATTTCGTAAACAGGGTTCTCATAAAAAAGAATTATGCAAAGCAAAAATTCAATCCCAATCTTAATAGTGAAATTGTAATTAGTGAAAGAGAAAAAGAGGTGTTATCATTAGTTTGTATGGAATATACAGCTCAGGAAATTGCTCAAAAAATGGAGATAAGCCCGAGGACAGTTGAGGCTATCAAAGATCGCCTTATGGAAAGATTTGGGGTAAAGAATTCAGTTGGACTTGTATTTTTTGCAATGAAAAATTCTTTGATTGATTAAACGGTTTTTGTGTTAAAATTCCATCTCCGGAATTTCAGTATCCACGATAAGAGTCCCTTCAGTTTTACTTTTTATTTCTTCTACAGAAACGCCGGGTGCTTTTTCCAGCAGACGAAATCCTTTATTTGTTACTTCAATTACCGCTAAATTAGTTACGATCTTTTTTACACAATTTATTCCTGTTAAAGGAAGTTTACAGCTTTTCAATAATTTGGATTCTCCTTTGGAATTTGTATGCATCATAGCAACAATGATATTTTTTGCACTCGCTACAAGGTCCATAGCTCCGCCCATTCCTTTTACCAGTTTGCCCGGAATTTTCCAACTGGCGATGTCCCCGTTTTCACTAACTTCCATTGCTCCGAGTACAGTAAGGTCTACTTTGCCGGCACGTATCATCCCAAAGCTCATGGCACTATCAAAAAAAGAGGAACCAGGTAATGTAGTAATAGTTTGTTTTCCGGCGTTAATCAAGTCGGCATCCTCTTCTCCTTCCAATGGAAATGGCCCCATTCCCAGCAATCCATTTTCTGATTGAAGAGTAACATTGATCCCTTGCGGAATATAATTGGCTACAAGTGTTGGAATTCCTATTCCAAGATTTACATAAAAACCATCTTTTAATTCTTTTGCAATCCTTTGAGCGATTTGATTTTTATCAAGCATACGTTATATCTTTTTGATCTGATAACAAAATTAAAATCCATCAAATTTGTTTGCTTACTGTTCTTTGTTCTATCCTTTTTTCATAGGAGCTTCCTTGAAAGATGCGATGGACATAAATACCAGGAGTATGAATTTCATTAGGATTTAATTCGCCTTCTTCTACTAATTCTTCAACTTCAGCTATGGTTATTTGCCCGGCCATTGCCATAAGTGGGTTAAAATTTCTTGCGGTTCCCTTAAAAATCAAGTTGCCTGCTGTATCGCCTTTCCAGGCTTTTACTAAAGCGAAATCAGCTTCAAAAGCATATTCCATTAAATATTCTTTTCCTTTAAAAACGCGAGATTCTTTACCTTCTGCTACTTCAGTTCCAACACCTGCTGGTGTATAAATCGCAGGAATTCCATATCCCGCTGCCATGCATCTTGTCGCTAAGGTTCCCTGTGGTATCAATTCTACTTCAAGTTCGCAACTTAATAATTGTCTTTCAAATTCAGCGTTTTCGCCCACATATGAGGCGATCATTTTTTTAACCTGTTTTTTCTTTAATAATAAGCCTATTCCGAAATCATCTACTCCCGCATTATTAGAAATACAGGTTAAATTTGTAACTCCCTTTCTTTCCAAAGAGGTAATGCAATTTTCAGGAATACCGCATAATCCAAATCCCCCAAGCATCAAAGTATTTCCACTTGAAATATCAAATATGGCTTCATCAGCATTTTTATAGACTTTATTCATGTTTGTAAATTTACAAAGGATGATGCAATGCTTTTTCTTTTTTCTTCAATCTCAGGTCACCTTCCCTTTGTTTTTGAGCATATAGGCTATCAAAAATAATCTTTAATACATCGGGATGCTTAACGTACCAGTTATAGCTTTCAACGAAATGTGTTGAATCTGTTTGGTGAATTTCAAAGATTTTTTGCGAAAGCAGTTTGGTTTCAATTGCCATATTTATAGTGCTATCTTTTAAAGAAGTTTGCTGTGCAAGCGTTTGTGCTCTCATTACATCCCACAATATACTTTTCATTTCTTTTGGCTTTATGATATTATCAGGAGCTTTGTCCACAGAATAGCATGAAAAAAGAAAAATTGATATAAAAACGTAAATAAAAACCTTTATCATTTTAACTGGTCTTCGTATTTTGTTGCTGAAGAAACATCAAGCTTTTTTAAATATTCTAAAGCTTTTGCTTTATCAGCAGGATTTGCTTTTGAAAAAATTTGAATCAATTCCTGCGTTTTTGCCTGGAAGAAAAACTGAAGAATCATTGTATTAGGGTTTTGGGTATTAAATGTATTTAGCATTGTTAGTACATTTAAAATATTCAATCTCGCAGTTGCTTCCTGTTCATATAACTTATCCATTCCCATTCGGTAATAATTATAAATGGCATCGTGAAAAATTGTGTACTTGCTATTCAACAGATTTTCCGCTAACCAATATCTGTTCCTTGTTCCGTCAAAAGGTTTCCACCCGGAAATGTTTCTTCCTTCAGGCGCATTGTTTACAATATTCTGTGCTTTTTGAAAATAAGTATTTCCTCCTCGTGGGGAAAATGAATCATAGTCGAAACCAAGTATCATATCGATCCAATAAGCAAATACCGCAGTAAGATTTGAAACCAGGGGATCTGTTCCTGAAACGCGCGTGTCATTAAATTCCAGTTGTTGAAATTCAACGTATTTAAAAGTTACATCATTATCCTGGTAATTGATGAGAGGGGAGACGTAAGATGAATTAAAAACCGGTCTTCCGGATTGAATGGTTAACGACGCTTTGTATACATTTTGTTCTCCGGTAGATTGGAGGTTGAGCAAAAAACTACAATCAATTTTCTCATTGGCTGCATAAGTATCATTGCTCCATTTTGTATTATTTACAAAATCATTAAGAGCAGTTTGTAATGTGGTAAATGTTTTTTTATCGACGCTGTTATCTACCCTGTTGCTTATCACATTCACCCTTGCACGCAACTCCTGGGCATGGATTGTAGTACTAAAGCATAATAAAAAAAACAAGAATAATTTATTCATTTCTATATTGAATGATGGTATTAACAATATCTTCCGCAACTTCTTTTTTAGTTTTAGTAGGAAATTTATATTCTTTTTTATTTTTGTCGAAAATTGTAATTCTGTTAGTATCCAATCCAAAACCTGCTCCCTTGTCATTCATTGAATTTAAGATAATAAGATCGGCGTTTTTTTGGTTTAATTTTTTTATTGCATTGTCTTTCTCGTTATTGGTTTCCAAAGCAAAACCTACCAAAGTTTGACCGGGAGATTTCCTTTTCCCTGCTTCAAAAAGAATATCTTTTGTTTTCTTTAATTCAATTGAAAATTCTTCTGACTTTTTTTTAATTTTTTGTTTACTCGTTGTTTTAGGCGAATAATCTGCAACTGCCGCGGCCATGATTATAATGTCATACGCTTGCAGGTTTTTCATACAAGCTTTATACATTTCATCCGCAGAAGCTACTTTTTTTAATTTTATTCGGTTATCAGGTTTAATTGCTGACGGGCCTAAAACAAGTTGAACATCAGCGCCTCGTTGATACAATTCTTCTGCAATCGCAATTCCCATTTTGCCACTGGAATGATTACTGATAAAACGAACAGGATCTATAGCTTCATATGTTGGGCCTGCAGTAACTAATGCTTTTTGTCCTTTAAGATCATTTTTTTTTTCAAAAAATCTTTCAAGATATTTTATCATTTCTTCCGGCTCTGCCATTCTTCCTTCACCTGTTAAGCCGCTGGCGAGTTCGCCGTTATGCACGGGCAGAAAAAAATTCCCATTTTGTAACAGTGTATCAATATTTTTTTGTGTAGCCGGATGATGCCACATGTCTTCATCCATAGCAGGAGCAATTAATACCGGAGCCTGTGAAGATAAGTAAACGGCCAGCAAAAGATTATCGCAAACACCATTTGCCATTTTTGCAATTGTGTTGCAGGAAGCCGGTGCAATTACCATCGTATCAGCCCAACGTCCCAGCATTACATGATTGGCCCATGTATCTTCGTCAAATAAATTGGAAAGAACTTTATTTTTTGAAAGTGTAGCGAAAGTAAGAGGAGATACAAAATCTTTAGCACCTTCGGTCATAATTACTTTTACATCTGCACCTGCCTTTACCAGTAAACGAACAAAACACACAGATTTATATGCAGCAATACTGCCAGTGATGCCCAGTAAAATTTTTTTTCCTTTAAGCACTATTAATTTTTATTTGGAAAGATACTATAAAATAAAAATGGTGGAATAAACCACCATTAAAATTATCATTTCTTATGAAAAAGAAGTCTAAAATTGTTTAATCAAAAAGAGTATCCTCATTTCTGCGATAATAAATCTTATCCTCCATAAATTCAGCAGTTGCCAAAAGTGCAGGATTAGGCATTCTTTCATAAGCCTTGGAGATTTCTATTTGTTCTTTATTTTCATGAATTTCTTCCAGGCTATCTGTATGGCTTGCAAATTCCTCCAGCTTATTATGCAGCTCTTCTTTTATTGAAATATTGATTTGGTTAGCCCTTTTTGCAATCACAGTAATAGACTCGTATAAATTACCCGTTTTATTCTTAACGTCAATAAGATTTTGAGTTTCTACAACATTGCTGGTATTGCTATTCTGTTGGCGTCTTAGTTTGCTCATTTTGTATTTGTTTAATATTGTTTTGACTTAAGTTTTTATATTCTTCAGCTTCTTTAAGCAAGCTACTCTCGGGATAACGGTCTGCAAAATCAAAATATTCTGCACTTACTTTTTCATATCTTTCTACCTGTTTATCTGCCACACTCAATTTGGCAAATTGGTAAAAAGACTTTACAGCCATAAGCATGTAAGTATCTCCTTTTGTAGATTCAGGATAGGAATTTAAGAGATTTGTAAAAGCAATTCCCGCTGCCTGGTACATTTGAAGATTAAAATACAGTTTTGCTGCCAGGTAATCTTTTTCCTGGAGTTTCGCCCTGCAATTTGCTATTATCTTGTTTGCATCCACCACCCTGGTTGAATTAGGATAAGTATTTATAAAACCCTGCATCATTCCTATGGCCTTATTAGTATTTGTTTGATCTAATTGAACATTAGGCGATTGCTTATAAAAGGTAAGCGCATGCATATATGCGATTTCTTCAGCCCTGCTGCTATTTGGAAATACCCCCAAAAATCCTTTGAAGAGATTCTCCGCATCAGCGTAATTTTTCTGGTAGTAAGCGCAATAAGCGTACTTGTAATATAATTCCTCAAATTTATCAGATCCTTTAAAAACAGGAAATAGTTCTTCATACAATTGTTGGGCAAACCTATATTTTTTATTAGCAAAATATTCATCTGCCTTCTTTAGTTTGTACTCGTAATTTGTGCTTTTGAGAACCTTCGTAAACTGGCTGCTACAACTGGTAAGCATTAAAAATGGTATCAACAATAAAACAAGGTATGACTTCAACTTCATAAAGAGCCGCAAAATTAAGTGAATTTAAACAAAAATGTATTTTAAATTAATGCGGACAAAATCGTTATAGTTAATATTTTGGTAAGGAATTAAAAAACCCTCCCGTTTACCGGAAGGGTTTTATTTAGATAAAATCTGTTTTTTTAATCAACCTTAATATCAACTGTATTTACATCGCCGCCACCAACTTCACAATTAGTAGTAATACGATCTGCACTAATTCCTTCTTTTTCTGTGAGATGAGATTTAATAACATCTAATCTTTTGTTGCAAAGGGCCTGAGCAGCTTTGGAAGCTGCAGGATAGGCACTTATAGTAATACTACATGAAGGGCTGTTCTTTAATTTAGAAGCCACATTGGCTAGCATTGCTTGTGCATCACTGCTTAATTGAGTACTTCTGTTTCTAAATGTAATGCTTGGAAGATCACCAATGTTACACATAGTAGCCTGAGCAGCAATTGTCTTGCAACATTCAGGATCGGGACATTTACCTACACCATCTGCATCTACAGGCTGACATTCAGTTGGAGTGATCAATTGTTTGTCTTTGCAGTCAGGAACCCCATCACCATCTGTATCTCTTGAAACACCATGACTGTCGACAGGGCAACCTGCCGGAGTATTTGGTTCTTTATCAAGTTGGTCTGTTACACCATCTCCATCAGTATCATCCAGTATTGGTTTAGGCAACTTCATGTGCTTAGGATTGTTGATTTCGCTATAAGCATAATCAAGTGGGTTAACCCACCAAAGAGGTTCAACAGCTTTTGATCCTACGTTGAAATTTAAACCTGCAGAAAGATAGTTATAGCTATCAAAATCGCGTGTTTGTGCCGGATCGCCTAAAGGATGTTCCTGCCATTGCTGACCGTCCAATAGATCATCTTTTGTAAAAGTAAACCTGTCTTCAATGGAAAGGTTAATTCGGTTACTTAATTTGAAAGCAATACCTGCCAGGCCTGTTCCACTTGCTCTTAAAGGGTGAGAGCCTAAAGTTGGTTTTGAATTATTTTCATTTTGAGCAGGAGTATAAGGAACATTTTTTAACAACGATTTTAATGCGTCCCGGGTCTTTTTCCTGTTAGAATACTGATCAGTTATAAGTTGGATTGAACTGAAGCTTTGAGGAACCTGAACTTTTGCATTGTATACTGTAGCGCCTATTCCTACTCCGGCATAAATCACCATGCCTGATTTCTGTTTATGAAAACGCACATTATTTAAAGTAACAATTCCCTGTAAGGAAAGATCATTTACTGAAGTTTTATAATTGTAATAAACCGGATCGCGATTAGATGCATTGTATCCTGACCAAACCGGATTATTAGAATAACCATAAGAAGGTTTCCAGTTAAGGCCCTTAGCTACCCCGTACAGGTATTGGGCTCTCAAAGAGAAAACATATCCTAGCGCTTTACGAACATGAATAGCAAAACCTCCGGTAGGTAATATAGATGAAACATCTCCGCTGATTGTAAACAATCCACCAGAAATGCCTATTTCAGTCTGGCTTCTTGGTTTCGCTGGAAAGTCATAAGTATTGTTCATAAACTCATTTTGCTGTGCCTTTCCTTTTGAAGAAACTACACTTGAGTCATAAACATTATAAACGCCGGTATCCTGTGCAAAAACACCTATGGATAGAAGGGAGAAAAATCCCATAAACAATAACTTAAACATTTTTGGCATAACTTTTTAGTTGAGGATTACTTAATTAAACGTTTTGATGAAGCAAAAATATCAAACGAATGCCATAGTTCAAACTTTTTTTAGCATTTTATTAGATTTTGCTACTTTTTTCTAATAGGTAGTTTTTTGGTAACTAACCATTAAAGGATGAATAAAATTTTTATATCTTTAAAAGAAAAGTAATAACGAAATACTTAGAAGGTGAAAGTATATCTTTTTTTTCTTTCTCATTGATCAAATATTCTTTTATTTCGCTTTCTGTCTTATATTGCCTTTTTCCAAAAAATAGAATGGAATTTTCAAAGAACCTTATTGCCGCCGAATTAGCCACTTTTGAACAAAAATTTGCTCAATCTGTAAAGAGCCAAACGCCCTTGCTCGATAGAATAATGAAATATATTATTAAAAGAAAGGGTAAACAGTTAAGGCCAATGTTTGTTTTTTTGAGTGCGAAACTTCATGGAACTGTAAATGAATCTACTTATCGCGCAGCTGCTCTAGTTGAGTTATTACATACTGCTACACTTGTACATGACGATGTAGTTGACGAATCATTAGAAAGAAGAGGGTTTCTTTCTATCAATGCTTTATGGAAAAACAAAATAGCAGTATTAGTAGGCGATTATCTTCTTTCAAAAGGCTTATTGCTTTCAACAAGCGCAGGAGATTTTAAGCATCTTGATATTTTATCTGATGCAGTAAAACAAATGAGTGAGGGTGAATTATTACAAATGGAAAAAGCCCGACATCTGAACTTAAAAGAGGATATATATTTTGAAATAATAAGAAGTAAAACAGCTTCGCTTCTCTCTTCTGCCTGTGCCGTAGGCGCGTGGAGTACAAGTAAAGATGAAAACCTTACAGCCCGCATGAAGCTTTTTGGTGAAAAAACCGGTATAGCTTTTCAAATAAAAGATGACCTTTTTGATTATGGAAATGAAGATGTTGGAAAACCCACAGGTAATGACTTAAAAGAAAAAAAATTAACGCTACCTTTAATATACACGTTAAATAATATCGATAAGAGCGAAAGAAGGAAAATTATTTATATTGTAAAAAATCAAAATAAGGATCCTGAAAAAATAAATTACGTCTTGCAAAAAGTTATTGAATCGGGTGGTATAAATTATGCCACTGAAAAGATGATACAATATCGGGATGAAGCATTGGCTATTTTATTTGAATTTCCTGATAGTGATATCCGCAAAGGATTAGAAGAACTGGTTCGATATACTACTGATAGGAAATATTAATTATTCACCCGAATAATAGATTAATTTACCAATTAACTAATTCTTAATTATCCAATTACACTGCATGGAAAAAAGATGGAAAATTATTGAAGCTGATAAATATAAAGCTGCTGCTTTAAAAGATTCTTTGTCCATTAGTTTGCCCCTTTGCAATATCCTTGTTCAGCGTGGGATTGATACTTTTGAAAAAGCAAAAGATTATTTCAGGCCGCAACTTTCCCAACTTCATGATCCATTTTTAATGAAGGATATGGAAAAGGCAGTTGAAAGAATTTTGGTGGCGATTAATAATAACCAGAAGATTCTTGTGTTTGGTGATTATGATGTTGATGGAACCACTTCTGTTGCCACAATGTATCGGTTTCTTAAAAAGATTTATACGGAAGAAGAGATAGATTTTTATATTCCTCATCGCTATAAAGAAGGGTATGGTATCAGTAAACAGGGAATTGATTTTGCAAAAGAAAATAACTTTGGTCTGATCATTTCGCTCGATTGCGGCATTAAATCTATTGAACTTATCGGCTATGCATGTACGTTAGGCCTCGATTTTATCGTATGTGATCATCACCTTCCTGATGAAGAATTGCCTCCGGCTGTAGCTATCTTAAATCCAAAACAGAAAGGTTGCAACTACCCTTATAAAGAACTTTGTGGCTGTGGTGTGGGTTTTAAGTTGATCATGGCGCTTTCGCAACGATTAGGGCTACCCGAAAATGAATACTTGTGTTATCTTGATTTGGTAGTCACTGCAATTGGCGCTGATATAGTTCCTATTACCGGCGAAAACCGTATTCTCGCTTTTTATGGATTACAAAGATTAAATACAGCCCCTTGTGCAGGAATAAAGGCACTAATAGAATTAAGTAAAGTCGAAAAAAAGTTTTCTATTAATAATGTGGTTTTTATTATTGCTCCACGTGTTAATGCCGCCGGGCGAATGGATGACGCAGCAAAGGCGGTACGAATGTTTATTGAAGATGATTATAAAAAAGCTAAAGAATATGCCGAAATGCTGCATAGCGATAATACCGATCGCAAAGACGCCGATACAAGTATTACCGAAGAAGCCCTGGCAATGATTGAAAACGATCCTGAAATGATTTCAAGAAAAACTACAGTGCTTTTTCAATCACATTGGCATAAAGGTGTTGTGGGTATTGTTGCCAGCAGGTTGATTGAAACCTATTTTCGTCCGACAGTTGTTCTTACATTGGGTGAAAGTGTTGTTGGTGGCAGCGCGCGTAGTGTTCCCGGATTTAATTTATATGAAGCCATACATGCCTGCCGCGAACATCTGATCGGTTATGGAGGTCATTTTGCCGCAGCCGGAATGTCGATGTTACCAGAAAAGGTATCCGCTTTTAGTAAAAAATTTGAGGAATTTGTGGCAACTAATATTGATCCTTTACTTCTTGTCCCTGAATTGGTTATTAACGCTGAAATTGATTTTAAAAATGTAAACAAAAGCTTTTTTAAAATAATAGAGCAGATGGAACCTTATGGTCCTGAAAATCTTCGACCAGTGTTTATTACAAAAAATGTTTACAACAGTTCATCAAAAGTTGTTAAAGAAATTCATATCCGGTTCGTGGTGAAAAATGATAATATCACATTAACAGGAATAGGTTTTAATCTTGCCGAAAAATTTAATTTATTGCAATTGAATAAGCCAATTGATCTTGTTTATACGATTGATGAAAATGAATGGAATGGCCAAACCAATCTTCAGTTAAAAGTAATAGACTTGAGACTTTCGGAAATTGAAGAAGCATAACATTTATTACAATGAAGTTTCTCTATTACTTTAAATACTTTTATTTTATTTCAAAAAACTGGAACGCTAAGCTTGCTGCTTTTACTGTGTACCATGAAATAAAAGGAGAAAAAAAATACAAAATTGATACGGTAAAAATCAATAGGCTTCAGGATGAAATTATTGATAGTGAAAACTTATCTCACGCCTCCATTTACCAGGGAACGAATTATTATTTAATTGAAAAAGCATTCGAATATCTTAAAGATGAAAAAGTAAATACCGGGCTTGTTGATTTCGGATGTGGAAAAGGAAGAATATTGGTAGTTGCGGCATATTATGGTTTTAAAAGTATAACCGGGATAGATTTTTCAAGAAGTTTGTGTGTTGAGGCGGAGAGTAATATTGAAAAGATTTCCTCATTTTTCCCTGGCACTGATTTTAATATTATGTGTGACGATGTTTCCCATTACAAAATTGAAAACAACAAAAACTGTTTCTTTTTTTTCAATCCTTTTGATGAGGTTATCATGTTGAAGGTTGTAAAAAAATTACTTTTATCTCTCAAAGAAAATTCGCGAAAAATATATATCATTTACGTCAATCCTTTGCACAAAGAAATTTTTCAAAGTGCCGGATTTGAAGAAGAATATTATTTTATAAAAATGGAGTACCTGGAATTTAGTATTTTATCAAAAGAAGGAGGGGAGTTGTAAAAAATATCAGCAGCTAAATAAACAGTAAACAAACAAATATTCCCGATTTCTATTTGCTTTTTTGCAAGTATTAAGGTTCGTTTAAAACCATCTCAATTGTAGGAAAAGTATTCGCAAGATATTTTTCTATCTCTTCTTTTTTCGCCCAAACTATTTCTGAAATTTCTTCTTCGGTTTGGGGAATGAATTTTTCTTCGCCTGTGGCTTTCATCAAATACCAATGTGTTTCTTTTAAATTATGTTTACCAAATTGAATGTATGTATGGTAAGTGATTTTTAGAGGGTTGATTATTTCCAGATTTTTTAAACCGGTTTCCTCTTCAACTTCTCTTTTAGCGCATTGTTCAATCGTTTCCCCTTCATCCAATTTCCCTTTGGGTAAATCCCACTTTCCACGACGAAAAATCATTAATATTTCTTCGTGTTTATTTTTTACCAGTCCTCCTGCTGCCTTTATCAAATGAAAATGCTTGAAAAAATCTGTTTTTAGCCTTGAAAAATCTTCATCATAAATAATACCTGCATGAAATTCGGTTTTTTTTATTTCATGTAAAAGAGAATTGATAGCAGGAGTAGACAATTCATCAATAAAAACCGCATCCGGATGATGTCGATATTCGTTGATTTCGCTGGTAATTTCATCACACAGAAAAACGGGTTTGTCTTCAAAGTAAATTGTAATATAGCTCATACCTGTTTATTATCTTCGCAGCATGACTGATAAAAAAGCGATAGCTGAAAAGCTTTTACAAATTAATGCAATAAAATTGAGTATTGATAAACCATTTACATGGGCAAGTGGGTGGAAAAGCCCTATTTATTG
>JBBQWJ010000068.1:0-13871 GCA_038210685.1 Chitinophagales bacterium
GATTGAATTGTTTTTTTTCTTGTTTTAATTCCAAGCAAATAATACAGCGGGCAAAAGCTGATCAAGCTGGTGAGAACGAGAATTAAGGCAACTATTAAAAGTATAATTGCTGCTGTTCCTGTTATCACATTCATGAAGTAAAGGGTAGCGATTGCGACTGCCGCAAGTATCCTTACGACTTTGTCGGCCATTCCGAGATTTGCTTTCATTTTATTATATTTTAGATGAACTAAGATTAAAGACTATTAAAGACTATTTATAACCTTTTGCAGTTTAGCACTCACTTGCTTAGCCACGCCACCAAGCGCATCATTTTTTACACCTATCATTGAAGCAATAGGGTCTACTGCACTTACTTCAACTGATCCATCCAAATTTTCCTCAACAATTACATTGCAGGGAAGCATTGCACCTATCTTGTCTTCTGATTGTAATGCCTGGTAGGCAAAGTTTGGATTGCAGGCGCCGAGTATCCTGTATTTTTTGAAATCTACATCCAGTTTCTTCTTTAAGGTTTCCTGCACATCAATCTGAGTGAGTACCCCAAAGCCTTCTTTTTTAAGTTCCTCGGTTACATGCTCAATGGCTGCATCAAAATCTTTATCGACTGTTTTTGAAAAATAATAACTCATATAATTTATTTTATTGTTTCTAATTGTTCTTGCTACAAAGTTCCCACTGCTAATTTTTTCCTACGGCAACTTATGTTACAAAGCACCAACCTATTTCGTAAAATAAGAATGTTTAAAGTTTGTTTGTTTACTGTAAAAGACTGAATATCAAAAGTAAACAAGCAATAATGGTGTACCGCCCACCAACATCATACACAAAGCTGATCTTGCTCATGTTCTTCATTTTTTATCACTGGTATTTTTGTTTCTTTTCTTAAAAAAAAGAAGCTATCAACACTATAAAAAAAGAGATGACCAGTTGCTATCATTGTGGCGATGATTGTATCACTTTAATAACGGAAGGCGATAAAAATTTCTGTTGCCAGGGATGCAGGCAGGTGTATTTATTGTTGAATGAAAATAATTTATGCAGCTACTACAATTTTGATAAAAACCCGGGAATAAAAGTCAAAGGCAAATTTGCAAGTGAACGCTTTGCTTACCTCGAAGATGAATCGGTAATACAGAAGTTAGTGAGTTTTAGAAGTGACACACAAACGAATGTAACTTTTTCGCTACCGCAAATACATTGTTCGTCCTGCATTTTTTTATTGGAAAACCTGCATCGAATTAACGAAGGAATTATTAGTTCGCAAACCAATTTTCAACGCAAGGAAGTCTTTATCAGTTTTAATGAAAAAATGATCTCCCTACGAAAGGTAGTGGAGTTGCTTGCTTTTATCGGGTACGAACCTTTTATCAGCCTGAACGATTCAAAAGAAAAGAAGGGAATAAAATTCGACAGGAAACAAATATACAAGATCGGCATTGCCGGTTTTTGTTTCAGTAATATAATGATGCTCAGTTTTCCCGAATATTTTTCGCACGGATTAATTGACGAGCAAGGGCTGAAGCAAACTTTTTCATGGCTAATTTTCTTTCTTTCATTACCGGTTTTATTTTACAGTGCAAGTGCCATTTTTAAATCAGCCTTTAAAGGTTTACAACAAAAAACCATCAATATTGATGTGCCGCTGGCTCTTGCTATTGTGATTACGTTTACAAGAAGTTATTACGAGATCATTAGTGGCAGCGGTGCCGGTTATCTGGATTCCGGAACAGGAATTATTTTCTTCATTCTCATTGGCCGTTGGTTTCAAAATAAAACCTATGATGCCCTCACGTTCGACAGGGATTATCATTCTTATTTTCCACTGGGAGTTACAGTTTTAAAAAACGGTAAGGAAGAAAACATTCCCGCAACAAAGCTGGAAAAAGGAGATCACATAATTATCAAAAATGAGGAGATGGTTCCGGCAGATGCATTGCTTACTGAAGGTTCCGCTTTCATTGATTATAGTTTTGTGAGTGGCGAAAACAATCCGGTGCCGGTAAATAAAGGAGAAATAATATATGCCGGCGGCAAACAGATAGGCGCTTCTGTACAATTGCAGGTAATAAAAGAACCTTCGCAGAGTTATATCACGCAATTGTGGAATAACGAGGTTTTCGGCCAAGCAAAAAATGTTGCCACCTCTTTTATACATCCGTGGAGCCGATATTTTACCGGAGCAGTTTTTACCATTGCTTTTTCCGCTGCCGCTTTCTGGTATTTTAATGATCCATCAAAAATATGGCCCGTGGTTACCGCAGTTTTAATTGTGGCGTGCCCTTGTTCACTTTTACTTTCTGCCACTTTTACTTTCGGAAATATGGTACGCATTTTTGGAAAGAACAAACTCTATTTAAAAAACGCAACCGTAATTGAAACACTTGCAGGCATTGATACCATTGTGTTTGATAAGACTGGAACCCTTACAGAAACCAATATCGCTGACATACAATACATCGGCAATACACTTTCTGTGAACGATAAATCACTATTAAAAAATGCCACGGCGCAATCATCTCACACCTTAAGTAAACTCATTCATTCTTCATTTATTGAAGAGGAGCTGGATTATGAAATTGCCGAAATAAATGATTTTAAAGAACATCCGGGACAGGGGATTGCCGCAACTATTAACCAGGTTCCTGTAAAAGTTGGTGCAGCAAGTTTCCTGGATGAAAATATGCATGTATCTGTAAATAACGGTTCAAGAGTATACGTAATGATTGACCAGGCCACGAGAGGTTTTTTTGAAGTCAAAAATAAATACAGACCGGGATTTGAAAAACTGGTGAATGAATTAAAGAAAGCCAATTATGCGCTTCATGTTGTTTCTGGTGATAACGATTCGGAAAAAGAAAGGTTGGAACAAATTTTTACTTCATCAACAGCTTTAAAATTTAACACCTCTCCACAGGAAAAACTTAACTATATCAAAAGCTTGCAGGCACAAGGAAAAAAAGTTTTGATGATCGGGGACGGTCTTAATGATGCCGGAGCTTTAATGCAGGCCCACGCCGGTATTGCAGTGAGTAATAATGCTGCACGATTTACGCCTGCCTGCGATGCAATTATTGACGGCGATTCGGTTCAAAAGATTGCCCGGTTTATGGACTTCGCAAAAGCAGGTAAAAAAGTAGTTGGTGCCGGTTTTGTTTTATCTATCCTTTACAATTTAGTAGGATTATCATTTGCCGTCCAGGCCAGGCTAGATCCGGTAGTGGCCGCGATTCTTATGCCGGCCAGCAGTATTAGTATTGTAGCGCTTGCCAGCGGGCTTTCTTCGTTTATAGGCAACCGAAAAAAATTGTAAAAACAACCTGTTGGAAAACTGAGATAAATCATGCCATAGCTTGATTAGCCTCATCTCTGGAAATATAGCTTGCAATTATTTTTGAGCACATTTAATACTATACACTTTGAGCGCATTATTCATTCTTATAGGTATCAGCATTCTTGTTGCAGCAATTTTTCTCATCGCTTTCTTATGGTCAGTTAGCAATGGCCAGTATGATGATGATTACACACCTTCAGTAAGAATGCTATTTGATGATGAGCCTGAAAGTAAAAAAGCAACATTAAACGAAAAAAAACCAACCAAAAAACATGCAGACTGAAGAAAAGCAATTAGGCAATACGCCAAAAGCAGCTGTGGAAAAATTCTATTACGATAATAAGACTGTTCGGAATTTTGCTTATGCTACCGTTGTCTGGGGAGCAGTAGGTATGCTCGTAGGTCTTTACGTATCACTCGAATTAGTATTTCCTTCATTAAACATTATGCAATACGGTTCATTTGGCCGTTTACGGCCTTTGCACACCAATGCCGTAATATTTGCCTTTGTAGGAAATGGAATTTTTATGGGCGTTTATTATTCGCTGCAGCGACTTTGCAAAGCCAGGATGTACAGTGACAAATTAAGCAAAATACATTTCTGGGGATGGCAACTAATCATTTTGGCAGCCGCCATTACATTACCACTCGGCATCACCACGAGTAAAGAATATGCAGAACTTGAATGGCCGATCGATATTGCCATTACTGTTATCTGGGTAGTTTTTGGCTGGAACATGTTTGCCACCATCATCAAAAGGAGAGAAAGACATTTATACGTGGCCATTTGGTTTTATATAGCCACTTTCGTAACCGTAGCGGTATTACATCTCGTAAATTCAGCCGAGCTGCCGGTTACTTTATTTAAAAGTTACTCATGGTATGCAGGCGTACAGGATGCCTTGGTTCAATGGTGGTATGGCCATAATGCGGTGGCGTTCTTCCTTACCACACCTTACCTGGGATTAATGTATTATTTTTTACCGAAGGCTGCTAACCGACCGATTTATTCTTACCGGCTTTCCATAATCCATTTCTGGGCACTTATATTTTTATATATCTGGGCAGGGCCGCACCATTTGTTATATACAGCTTTACCAAACTGGGCTCAATCGCTCGGAACTGTATTTTCATTAATGCTCATTTTTCCGAGCTGGGGTGGAATGATCAATGGATTGCTGACACTTAGAGGGGCTTGGGACAGAGTGAGAGACGATGTGATTTTAAAATTTATGGTAGTGGCTGTTACCGCTTACGGAATGGCAACTTTTGAAGGCCCTATGCTTTCTTTAAAAAGTGTGAGCGCCATCAGCCATTATACCGATTGGATAATTGCTCATGTTCACGTAGGCGCTTTGGGTTGGAACGGAATGCTCACCTTCGGAATTTTGTACTGGCTAATCCCAAGAATTTTTCAAACTAAATTGTATTCAAAAAAATTAGCCGCCAATCACTTTTGGCTTGCCACCCTCGGTATTGTTTTTTATGTAGTTCCGTTGTATTGGGCCGGATTTACCCAAAGCAGTATGTGGAAACAATTTACTGAAAGTGGCCAGTTAAAGTATTCATTTCTTGAAACAGTTACCTACCTGAAACCATTCTATGCAGTAAGGTCATTCGGAGGTACATTATACCTGATTGGCGCGCTTTTGATGGTTTATAATCTGTACAAAACAGTAAAATCAGGTAAGTTAATCGCCAACGAAGCCGCAGAAGCCGCGCCTCTTCAAAAATTGGCAAGGTCTCCTAAAATTGAACATTGGCACAGGGTAATAGAAAGAAGGCCGGTTCAAATGCTGGTGTTCAGTCTTATTGTAATTTCCATCGGCGGTGCAATAGAAATCATCCCAACTTTTTTGGTAAAATCAAACGTCCCAACCATTAGCAGTGTAAAACCATACACTCCGCTTGAGTTACAGGGACGCGATATTTATGTAAGAGAAGGCTGTTATCTCTGCCACTCACAAATGATAAGACCTTTCCGTTCGGAAACAGAAAGATATGGAGAGTATTCAAAAGCCGGGGAATTCGTGTATGATCATCCTTTCCAATGGGGAAGCAAGCGAACAGGGCCTGACCTTGCACGTGAAGGCGCAGGCAACCTGAAAAAATCAAATGGCTGGCAATTTCGTCATTTGCGAGAACCTTCTTCAATGAGTGAAGGATCTCTGATGCCTTCATACGCTTTCATGCTCAAAAAAGAACTGGACACTTCAACAACTGCGGCTAAAATAAGGGCAATGCAAACATTGGGAGTTCCTTATGCAAAAGGATATGATAAAAAAGCCAATGCCGACCTGATGAAACAGGCAAGAGGAATTGCAAATAATTTAAAAAGTGATAGCATTCGCATTTCACCTAATAAAGAAGTGATCGCGCTTATCTCTTATCTGCAAAGATTGGGGACAGACATTAGTAAAATCAAACAATAAAAAATTAAGACCATGTATAAATTCATTCAAGACGTTACTGAAAACATAGAGGGTGCAGAAATTTACCCTATGATTTCGCTGCTGATCTTTTTCCTGTTTTTTGTTGTTTTACTGTGGTTCGTTTTAAAGATGAGCAAAGAAAGTGTTGATATACTATCAAACATCCCCCTGGACGAAAACGAAGAAACTACCTCTAACATTTTATAAAGAAAATATTATGAGATTCAATAGAAACTATAAAAAAATTTCACTCAGCATTGTTGCGGGAATATTAGCACTATCGCTACATGCGCAAACTACAACTGATGCTGCTTCCCCTTCAGGCAACCAGAATAATTATGCAGTTGGTTTAATGGTAACAGTAGCATTGCTGCTTGCTTTTGTAATATGGGGATTGAGCCGTGTACTTATGGCTTATGCCCGGAAAACATTTGAAAAAAGTAAAGCAGCATCTAAAATATTGCCCCTGCTATTTGTGATTGGTTTTTCACTTATAAGTTATCATTCCGGTGCGCAGGATACTACTGCTGTAACTGCAAAAGCAGCACCTGATTATTTCGGTCTTTCCCAACTTGCTTTTTGGTTTTTGACTTCAGTAATTTCTCTTGAAATTATTGTAATTGCAGTCTTCCTATTTATGATCAAACGATTTGAGAAAGAACTTTTGCCACAAAAAGCAAAAGCAAAAGCTTTTAATTTCAGCAAATGGTGGGCAAGAGTAGATAAAAAGTTTTTTACAAAAGCGGTTCCTGTAGAAAGAGAAAAAGATATTTTACTGGATCATGATTATGATGGAATCCGCGAACTGGATAATCCTTTACCACCATGGTGGAAATATGGATTTTATATAACCATTGGTATCGCCATTATTTATTTATTGAATTATGAAGTGCTGGGTTACGGAAAAAATCCTACGCAGGAATACAATGAAGAAATGGCAAAAGCAAAAATCCAAATGGAAGCGTATGCCGCAAAAAGTGGAAATACCATAGACGAGAATAATATAAAAATGCCAGGCGCAGATGGCCTGGCAAAAGGAAAAGAAATTTTTACAACTACTTGCTGGCCCTGTCATGGCAAACTGGGAGAAGGTGGTGTAGGCCCAAATCTTACCGACAATTACTGGTTGCACAAAGGTTCGTTGAACGATATTTATCAATCCATAAAACATGGTTATCCTGATAAGGGAATGCAGGCTTGGGAAAAAACCTTCTCGGCAAAAGAGATCAATGATTTGGCAGGATATATTAAAAGTTTAAAAGGCACAAATCCACCAAATGGGAAAGCACCACAGGGTGATTTATTCACGGAAGATGTTTCAACAACTGATTCATCAAGTGTAAAAAAATAAAAACAAAATGGCAGAGACAGAAACACCATACACCCAGGAAAGTTTCAGAGATTCAGTTGCCACCATTAGCAAAGAAGGCAAACGAAATTTTATTAATCCCAAAAAACCCAAAGGCAGATTGTATAATTTGCGTACCTGGTTTTCTGTGTTTTATCTTGTTGTATTTTTTACACTGCCCTTCATAAAAGTTCATGGTGAACCATTGTTGATGTTTAATATTCTCGAGCGCAGGTTTATCATTTTTGGTATGATCTTCTGGCCCCAGGATTTTTTCATTTTCGGAATTGCCATGTTAACGTTTATCGTTTTTATCATTCTTTTCACTGTGGTTTTCGGGCGCATATTTTGTGGCTGGGCTTGTCCACAAACAATTTTTATGGAAATGGTTTTTCGTAAAATTGAATATTGGATTGATGGAGATTCAACCCAGCAAATGAATCTAAAAAAAATGCCATGGAATGCAAAAAAGATAAGAAAGCGTTCCTTAAAATTTGTGATCTTTTTCCTGATCTCCTTTATCATAGCCAATTTTTTCCTGGCCTATTTAATAAGCATGGATCAGTTGTTGGCTTATATTGAACATCCGGCTCAAAATATACCAACCCTGATTTCTTTAATGATCTTTACCAGCGTTTTCTTTTTTGTGTATTGGTGGTTTCGCGAACAGGTTTGCATCGTTGTTTGTCCATACGGAAGATTGCAAAGTGTGTTACTTGATCAGAATTCGATTCTTGTTGGATACGATTACAAACGCGGCGAGCCAAGAGGAAAAATCGGTAAGAAAAACGCTAAACCTCAAATTGAAGTAAAAGGCGATTGCATTGACTGCTCTGCGTGTGTGCGTGTTTGTCCGACTGGAATTGATATAAGAAACGGAACACAATTGGAATGTGTGAATTGTACTGCGTGTATTGATGCCTGTGATGCTATCATGGTTAGTGTAGACAAGCCAAAAGGCCTTATCCGATACGCATCAGAAAAAAGTATAAAAGAAGGCGTTCAGCTAAAATTTACCAACCGGATAAAATCTTACACAGCTATCCTCAGCCTGCTAATTGCTTTGCTGGTATTTTTAATGGTGAGCCGTACCGATCTTGATGCGACATTAATGCGTACCGCTGGCATGACTTACACTTCACTTCCTGATGGCAGGATCAGCAATCTCTACAATTTAAAACTCGCCAACAAAACACATCAGGATATTCCTGTGTCTTTAAAGTTAGAAAACATACCAGGCGAAATTCAGTTGATCAACAACAATCATCCTGTAGTAAAAAAAGAAGATTATATAACACTCCAGTTTTTTGTAAAGTTGAACAGGAACGATGTGACCAATTGGAAAACACCTGTCATTATTGGTTTATACGATTCTACAGAAAAAATAAAAACAATTACAGCATCGTTTATCGGGCCCGAAGTGTATCAATAAATTAATCACTTTTAAAATTAAAAACATGAACTGGGGATATAAAATATTATTTGTCTATATCTTTTTTGTTGCCGGAATTCTTGTGTTGGTTTTTAAATCATCTTCCCAAAAAGTAGATCTTGTAACTAACGATTATTATCAGAAGGAATTAAAATATGAACAAAAAATTGATGAAGCTGAAAGAGCACAATCTTTGTCATCTCCGATACAATATGAGGTTAACAACAATGAGATTTCTATCCGTTTTCCCGAAGAGATGAGAGGGAAGAAAATAACCGCGCAAACTCTGCTTTATTATGCAGCCGATGAAACAAGAGATTCTGTTTATAATCTTCAAACCGATTCTGCAAAGCTGTTAATGGTTTTGCCTGAAACAGATAAAGGAATGTATGAATTGAAAATGGATTGGAAAGTGGATACTACAAGGTATTATTCCGAACATAAAGTTTTAATTAAATGACAACATTGTTCCTTAGCGCATTCATTCTCGGAGCTTTGGGAAGCATTCACTGCGTAGGCATGTGCGGCCCGTTGGCATTGTCGTTGCCTGTAGTGAACAAAGGAAAAAACTCAAAATTCATTTCAGTCTTATTGTACAATACAGGCAGGGTTGTAACCTATTCTTTCTTTGGTCTTTTGTTTGGAATGATCGGGAAAACTTTTGCCCTGTTTGGTTACCAGCAATGGCTATCGATCGCTCTTGGTGTAATCATTATTTTGTTTTTATTACTTCCCCGCAGAAGCATAGTCTTTGAAAAGACGAATATTTTCATCCATTTTTTTTATAAAGTAAGAAAGTGGCTTGGAAAATTATTTGCAAAGAGAAATTATAAATCAGTGTTTTTTATTGGTTTACTGAATGGACTGTTGCCATGCGGGCTGGTTTACATGGCCGTTGCTGGTGCTATCGCTACCGCTTCAGTTCTCAAGAGCAGTATTTTTATGGCTTCCTTCGGTTTTGGAACTTTCCCGATGATGCTAAGCGTTAGCTTTTTTGGTAGTTTTATGAATGTAAATGCAAGGCAAAAAATAAAAGCTGCTTATCCTTATCTCATGTTCATTATGGCTTGCTTGCTTATAATTAGAGGCTTAGGATTGGGAATACCTTATTTAAGCCCAGCCAATTTCCCAAATACAGCCAATGCAATTCTTTGCCATTAGCTATCATTATATTCCCCTTTTTTATTTTGCCTGAATGACTACAATCAGTTTATAAAATGATGCACGTCAATATAAAATAGTTGGGTATAAAATACTTTTAGGTGTGCCAATTGTGGCTCAACTTTAAATAGTTCCAGGATGAAAAACATTCTTGTTCCAACAGATTTTTCAAAGGCTTCACATAATGCAACTGAATATGCTGCTGCATTAGCGCAGGACTTTCAAGCCAAAATAATTTTAGTAACTGTGATCGTTCCGCCGATTATAATTGAAGATACTTCAGCCTCGGCTTACCTGATGACAGAAGCGGAAATACTGGAAAGAGACAATGTGCTTTTAAAAAAGGAAATCGAAAGTATCTCTGAAAAATTCAGTGTGAAAGTTGAAGGCTTTATTAGAAAAGGCTCGCCCACAGATATTATACGGGAATTGGCAAAAGCAAAAAATGCTGAACTTATTGTGATGGGAATGAAAGGAAGAGGTAAAAGCAATTCAATATTTGGCAGTACAACAATCATGGTTATGCGAAAATCAAATCTCCCTGTTTTTGTAATCCCAGAAAATAATAGTTTCAGGCCTGTTAACAATATTGCATTTGCAAGTGAACTTGATATTGAAGAAGAAAACTATTCCATCCTGGAAGAATTGGCAGAAAAATACAATTCTTTCATCCGGATAGTGAACGTACAAAAAAATGAAAAAGCAATGTCTGTTGAAAATGCAATTGGCAAAATGGATGCAAACTTATCCTTCGTAAAATTTAAACATAGTTTTTGTACGATCGAAAGCATGAACGTGGAACAAGGCATTCATGATTTTTTGGAGAAAAGCCCATCGGATATTTTAGCAATGGTTGCCCACAAACATTCCTTTATCAAAAGGATATTTGGTATTGTTCATACAAAAGAAATGAGCTATCAAACCAGGATCCCTTTATTGGTATTGCCAATCGCTTAAACTAAATAATTTAAAGTAAAGCTTCCTTCACTCTCAATTGGAAAAACTATTATGATTTCAATCATAATGCGCTCTGACGATTGTCATGATTATGTCATTACAACCTACTTAACTTGCATAGTCATTTTGACTCAAACTTTCCTTACTCAAATCATTTTCACAAAAAAACAAGTTTATGAAACTTTTAAAAACAAAAACCCTGTGGGTAATTACTACCCTCGCATTATCAATCGGCTATTTTTTTAGTTGCACAAAAGATAACCAGGTACTTGATATACCACAAGTTAATAGTGCTACCGATTTGGTTTCTTTAAAAACCAATACACCGCCCACAATTGATGGAACTGTGGATGCCGAATGGAACAATGCAACAAAATTGGAGCTTCTTCCAATTGTCCCCGATCCGGGAAATGGATTATTTTCTGGCTATAGCGGCCAAAAATATGCAGCCACAATCCGTTCTATGTATGATGCACAGAATATTTATTTCTTAGTTGAAATACAGGACGCAACAAAAAGTGTAAAAGTAGCTCCATGGTATTTTGATCCAAGTGCAAACGAAGAAGGTAAAACCGGTTGGACAAAAGAACCTTCCAGCGATTCTTATGATGCAAATGGGATTTTATCCAAAGCAGGATGGGGTGAGGATAGAGTTGCCATGTTATGGAATATCGATAACTCTACCCCCAAATTCATTTCCCAAACCTGCTATTCAAGCTGCCATATTTTTACCCCCTATCTTGATTATTCAAAAAATCCGGCTGTGTTGAATGCAAATGCCAGCGGCAATCATTACACCAATGGTGCAAGTGAAAAAATTGACATGTGGTGGGGTCGTTTAGGCTACATGAGCCAGGATCCATCTCTACATTATATGGATGACAACTACCAGGATTGGGCAGGTGGTCCTTCTGTTTATAACCTGACCGGAGGCAATGCCAACGGAAGGCACGTTGACGGTATTGAACCCAATGGTACAAAATCAACAACCTGGCCTTATAAACCAAATTACACTTCATCACCAACACAAGGTGAAGTTAGCAATTCGCAAAGTTTAAAATTAGACGGCAACGGGGCTTCTGTGTCAGTTCCTATTTGGATAATACCAGGATCAACCAATGCTGATTACATTTTGATAGCAGATACAGCGAGCGGTAAAGCTAAAAAAATTATGGAGATAGCTTCCTCAGGAGTTTTAACCTTAAGTGACGGATCAACCATTGATCCAAATGTTGGTACAGATTATTTAAGGACAGGCAATGCTACATCAGGTGTTACTGCAAGAAATTCAGTCCCTTCTTATATAGCAGTCCCTTTGATTGGCGAAAGAGCAGATATTACTGCCACCGCAATATATACAGGTACAGGTTGGACTGTTGAATACAAACGTGCGTTAAAGACAAACGATGTATTAAAACAGGATATTGATTTTTCAAGTCTCCAGGACCAGGTTTTTGGAATAGCCATCTGGAATAATTCAAATTATCAACATGCTATTCAGCCAAATCTTGTCTTGAAATTTCAAAAATAAACAGTGTCAAAGTGAAGATATTTCACCTAAAATAAAAGACTATGTTACATAAAAAAACAGTTGCCATTCTTGTACTTTTCTCTGCAACTCTTCTCTTCCTCGCTGGCTGTTATAAAGATAAAACTGTGCCTGCAGACGTGGCAGCGATAACGAAAACCGTGAGTTTCTCCAAAGACATTATGCCAATATTTAATCAAAGCTGCAATACAACTGGATGTCATAGCTCGGGAGGTCAAACACCTGCCCTAACAGAGACAAATGCACTCAACGCGCTAACTATTGGGAACTATTTTTCTAAAAGTGCCCCGGAAACCAGTATCATTTATCAAAAAATGACCGGAAAACGTGGTACGCCAATGCCTGTAAGCGGAGTAAATAAAGAGTATGCGGCACTTATTCTTGCATGGATTAAACAAGGTGCAAATAACAATTAAAAATGAAAAAATGAAAAATTTTAAAAAATACCTGGCGCCACTTGTGGCAACATTTTTCTTACTGGCCATTGCCGGAAATCTGTTTGCCCAGGATTCAACCCAGGTTCCAGTCATCAAAAAGATAAAGCCGGTAAAAAACACTTTTGGAAGTGTATTCATTATGGATAATCAATCGGTAATGGTACCGATAAAAGGTACGTTGGAAATGGCTATTCAACACAGGTTCGGAACGGTAGACAATGGTAAAAAAGATCTTTATGGGGTTTTTGCACCATCAAATATCAGGATCGGGCTTACTTATGCTCCCCTCAACAAATTGATGGTGGGTGCAGGTGTTACTAAAGAAAGGATGCAGGTAGATATGTTAGCTAAATATGCCCTCCTTGAACAAACACCTACCAAAATCCCGGTTAGTGTTACCTATTTTGGAAATGTGGTGATAGATGCAAGAGATAAAAGTAATTTTAGAAATAGTGTAGACCGGTTTTCATATTTTAACCAGTTGATCATAGCTAGAAAAATAACTGAAAATTTCTCTATACAAGTTGCGCCAAGCTTTACATGGTTCAACAATGTGGAAGCCTATGTAAACAGCAAAGGTGCGATTTCAGAAAAAATGCATAATTATCATTTTGCTATATCTGCTGCAGGGCGATACAAAATTTCTGAAAAATCTGCAATTACGGCTGGGTACGACCAACCTTTGACTCAGCATCCAACAAATAATCCTCATCCTAACATCTCTCTTGGTTTTGAAACAACAACAAGTTCTCATGCCTTCGAGGTGTTTGCTGGAAATTATTATGGAATTGTGCCACAAAGCAACAATATGTTTAATCAAAATGATTATACAAAGGGGCAGTTCGTAATTGGTTTTAACATCACACATTTGTGGAATTTCTAAATATTTTCCACTAAGTATAAAAGCTTAGAAAGGCGCAGCTAACCACTTGCGCCTTTCTAATCTGATCAAAGTCCATTTAAATGACCTGATTTTTGTGATACCAGATATGATTCAAATCATTTTCCGCTTTGATAATTGTCATGAAATTATCATTTAAAAATGGATAACTTGCATTCAGAATTAATTGAAGTCAAAGCTGTTTAGAAACCAGACTTTTTAACTATTAACGCAAAAAATCAAAAAATGAAAACAAATGGTATCATCGCATTGCTAATTGCAGGATTTATTGTAGCCAGTTTTACACTAAAAACAGTGGATCAAAAAAAACCATGGCCTGT
>JBBQWJ010000069.1:0-13670 GCA_038210685.1 Chitinophagales bacterium
CTCTCTTTTAAATTAACACAGCATCTTTCTGCACGCCTGCACACACAACGGGCAATATGCGTATGTGAGACTGACGGAAGTCCGCCGGGCAAAATAAAATTTTTCATCACAGGTAGTTCTTCATTCATTTTATCCATTTCATTCTCTAGCAACGAAACATCACTTTCATAAAGATCCGGGATAGATACTTTTGTTTCCTTGCCGGGATCACAAGCCAGTTCTGAACCGATGGTGAACAAACGGTCCTGTATTTCTTTCAAAATATTTTTTATGTTTTCATCATTTGAAATATCAGAAACAAGACCTATATAAGAATTGAGTTCATCCACTGTTCCGTAAGCTTCAATTCTCGGATTACTTTTAAATACTTTTGTGCCGCCAATCAGGCTTGTTTTTCCTGCATCTCCGGTTTTAGTATAGATTTTCATTGACATATTTATAATTTCATTTCGATTTCAAAAATCATTTTCAAGCATAAAAGTACAATTGAATTGATGAAAGGGAATCAAAGCAATTTTGAAAAAGTTATTATTGAGTCAAAAAAGTATCTTACACAAAAGGTTTTCCTTCCTTGGTCATTTCTTTCCTTATTCCGCCTGTTACGTCTTCCAGGTAAAATAACAACTTCCCGGTTTCAGCTTCATTTCTTCTTTTCACAGCCTGGATGCCCGCAAAATGAACCGCATTGATAATGTTTCCTCCCGTGAGTTTGTATTTTTTTACCTCGTTGGGTATCTCCCCACAATCTGCATTTTCGGGAAATGATTTTTCCCAAATTTCTTTTCTTTCATCTTCGTTGGGGATGGTAAATTTTACAATGTCATTAAATCGCCTGATAAATGCATCATCAATATTATTTTTCATATTGGTGGCCAAAATCACAAGGCCATTATAATCTTCAATCCGTTGTAATAGGTACGAAACTTCCTGGTTGGCATATTTATCATGCGCATCGCGCACACTGGTTCGTTTACCGAAAATAGCATCTGCCTCATCAAAAAATAAAATCCAGTCTTTGTCTTCGGCCCGGGCAAATAATAATTCGAGATTTTTTTCTGTTTCACCAATGTATTTTGAAACTACCATTGAGAGGTCAATTTTATAAACATCTTTGCCAGTCTCATTTCCAAGCACTCCTGCTGTCAATGTTTTGCCGGTACCTGGCGGGCCGTAAAATAAAACACGGAAACCTTTGCGCAAACGTTTTTCCATTGCCCATTTATCCATCAGGGGCTGATTAAAACTGATCCAATCTTCCAGGTTTTTATAATGCCTTTGTATTTCCTTAGTTAAAACTATATCACTAAGCCTGAGTTTGGTCTCTATTTTTTTAGCAGGAAAACTGGTGCTGAAATGCGGCGGGGCTGAGGTGCCAGCCAGGAAAAGGTCAATATAATCAAGTGCCATAATAATTTTTCCGCTGAGTACCGGTTCGCTTTGAGGCAGTTCTTCCAGCCAAAGTATTTTCTTTTTTGCAAATATTTTGTCAGGCCAGAAAAGTTGTTCTATCTTTTTTTGCTGCTCCCAGTCATCCCCAGCCAATAAGAATACCGCCGTTTGACCCGTAGGCAAAAAGCCTCTAAAATTTTTTCCGCGTACGCCACCAATCTCCGGAAAGTCACCGGATCCTTTCAATTTTTCCTGGATAGCGCGGTCAAATAATTCTGGTATGGCATGTGGTGCCAGGCCGATCAACAGTAAAGTGGCGGCAAACTGATCATTGTGAAAATCAAAAGTTGTAATGAATTTTTTTAACGGAATCTGCCATTCTTCAATTGGCGGGAGAGCAGGTATTTCACTACCACCTGGATTTTGCAGACGGTAATTAATGAGATTATTCAGGTAAGCAAATTCGATAGGTGTTTTTGCCGCGTTTATTTCAAATTCCATTTTAATTTATTTTGCGAATGTTATGCAAAAGAGTTGCTTTGGCTTTCAGTGCTTCTGTATTTCGGATCTAAACTATCCTCTTCAGTTCCCGCAGGTTCACATTTGCCGGCGAAATACTGTACCTGTGAAACGAAGTGATAATAAAGCAATCCATCTCCTGTATCCTGGCCTGTAAGGATTTTATAATATTGTTCAAGTATATCACCTTGAGCTTCTGTATTGAAATCGGTAAAACATTTACCTTCTTTTATTGCTTTTTCAAGACCGGCATCACCTCCAAAATTGTAACTGGATTTCCTTACCGCATATTTTATCTTTGTTAAGACTGAAACACCATGCTGAGTTTGCCAGGTATGCGTAAGTTCATGAATTAACCAGGCATAATAACCAGGATCGGAACGCCCTAATGTTCCTGTTGGGAAAAAAATTGTTTCACCCGGTGTTCTTGCATAACCACCGATTTGCATCAACTTTGAGGAATCCGAAACGCTTACTGCATCATAATTAAGGCTGTTTCCAAAAACTTTTTGAGCCTCCTGCCTTTCTGCTTTATTAAGACCGCGCGTATCTGTGGTAGCAGCGTCGCCGGCAACACCTCCCAAGACTCCACCAACGACAGCACCTACCGGCCCTCCCGCCAAAAATCCTCCGACGGCACCCGTTACAACTCCACCTACGGTTCCCCAAAAAGATCTCTGAATCTGTTTTTTTTGAATGTCGGTACGCTGCTGTACTACGTGGGTGAGTTCATGCGCCAGCAATAATTTACCTTCCCCGCTTTCAGGATGATATTTTCCTTCATTAAAATAGATATCACGGCCATGCGTAAACGCTTGTGCCTGTAATTCTTTATTCATGTTTACGGCATCGGTATCATTGTGCACTTTCACATTACTGAAATCAACACCGAATGATGAACTCATTTCATGCATTGTGTTTTTTGGTAAATGATTCCCTTTGCCCGCAGAGTTTTCGATCCTTGAAGAAACAGTTGCGGGTGCTGCGCTTGCACCGGTATCTTGTTTTGGCTGCACCGTTGACGCTTTCTTTTTATCTTTTTTATCCTTGAAAGGATCATCCATTTTTTGAATGCCTTTTTTCTTTTCTTTTTCAGCACCGGCACTCTTTTTTTGGACGGGCTTTTCCTGTATTTCCTTGTCCTTTGCCATGCGCGCGTCATTGGTGCTTAGCTTTTCATCTTCCATAGAAGTGGAAAGTCGTTGGATTGAACTTATCTTTTTTTGTTGTACTTGCGGGGAATGTGTTTTGTTGTTCACCACAGCATTTACTACAGAATCCGCTTCAAGTTCATATTTATCTCCCGGCTCATTTACAGAAAGTTTAGCCTGGAAAAAAGTACTTTTTTGATTCGGGTTATTAGTAACGTTTTTTTTTCCAAAAAATGGTTCTTTTGCATTTTCATCATGCAAATTGGGATTGCGATGACGGTAAACGCGTGAATAGTATGACATACAAAATAGTTTAAAAAGTTACAGTCCTCAGCAGCTAGCAACGATAAATTAGAAATCAGAATTCGTATTTAAAGGTTCGTTTACTGTTCTAGTTTTTCTATCAACTCCTCAGCCAGTTTTTGATAATCTTCTGCGCCGTGCGAGTTTTTATCAAAGCTAAAAATATCTGTTCCTGCTTCCTGTGCTTTTGCGAGTTGAATGTTGTTGCGTATGTGTGTTTTAAAAACTTCCTTTCCAAATTGTGTTTCTAATTGATGCTGAACGTCCCTGTTCATAGTTTTTCTTTCATCGAATTTCGTAAGTGTAAATCCCAGTAAACTGATTTTTGGATTCAGTCTTTTTTTTATGGAATAAAATAGTCGCATAAAACTTTGAACTCCTTTTAGTGGTAAAAATTCTGCCTGCAATGGAATCAATACCAGGTCAGAAGCTACCAATGCATTTACAGTCAACATCCCGATAGAGTGGGGGCAGTCAATAAAAATAAAATCATAATCTTTCTCGACAGGTTTCAATATCCAATTCAAAACCTGCTCGCGGCTATATACGCTTACCAGTTCCATTTCAGCATCAGCCAGTTCAATGGAAGCAGGAACAATACTAAAGCCGGGCCTAATTTCAAAAATGGCTTTCTTTATATCAGAACCCTCGCCGGTAATCTCTTTTTTTATTTCAGAATAAAGATTGAGTTCCGGCTCATCGGCAATGCCAAGGGATTGAGAAAGATTGGCCTGGGGGTCGGCATCTATCAGTAAAACTTTTTTTCCTAAACGTTGCAAAGCAGCTCCAAGATTAGTGACAGTAGTGGTTTTGCCCGAACCTCCTTTTTGTATGGCGACTGATATTATTGACATGCTGATTATTGATTATTGGTTATGAATTATTTTAGAAAATAAAAATCATAGCTTATTGTTCGTTTACTGGAAATCGATAAGCCAGGATTAGTCATTATAATAAACCAACACTTTTTCCCAAACACATTTTGCAACAGCCGCACCCATTTTTTGCCCCAAATCATTTGCTCGTTTAAAATGAATACCACCATATAAACGTGAAACACCTGCTTCTTCAGCCGCGGCAGTAAGCGTGGGCCATTCAAGCATAATATCCACAGAAGGCGTTTTGCCAGGTTCTATCAATGACGATCCGCTTTTTACTAAAAAGCATCCGTCGAAACTTTCTTTTTTCGTGTAGGCATTAATGATATATGCGGCTGCTTTACTAATAGTGCTATGTCCTGAAACATATTCCGGAAAAGGCGGTGTTATGAAATCAGCGCGTTGAAAAGGCATCCAATCTTTGCCATCCATTTCTACAGTTCCTTTAAAAGGGCCGCCCCAGGCTTTGATGATTCTGCCTCGATATAATTCATGTATGGCAGTAACCGGGCGCACCGAATCGTATCTTCGTTTACATTCCCAACATGCAATGGAGGCATCGAGCATTGCATTGGCAAGTGCAAAAAATAATTTGATACAATCCTTGTTTTTATAATTTTGTTTTTCACACACGAATTGCGCAATTTCACACCAGTGGCCGGCCGGTGTATAAGAGCCCGGGCCATCTTCCCAATACTCCGCAATGGCTTTTTCTTTATCACTCAGGCATTCACTTATCGAAAGTATTTCCTGTGCCTGTTTTTTAAAATCATTCGGCGAATCTTTTGTATTAAAAGGCGGATCGGGCCTGAATTGTTTTGCAAAGACCAAAGCGAATGGTTTTACTAACGGCCAGTGTGGCACAATAAAATGCTGCACCTTACCGTCAACCAAAAGCGGTTGCCAATGATTGATATCCTTTACAGCAGAAGGTTCCGGAGGATTCACAGGTTGATAACCTGTGAAATCGCTCCACGGTGCAAAATGAAATAATATGCCTTGTTGATTGGCTTCATCGCCGTGCCGGTAATCGATTATTAGTCTCGCTACCAAATTGCCAATTCCCTGCGCGGTTTTAATATCCGTCGCACAATCATCAGGATTGTAATTGCATTTGATCATAAGATCCCGAAACATATTCCTGTTTTCAGCAGGCAATGCAAGCCAAAACAGATCGGTAAGAACGCCGAAAACTGCATAACTAAAGGTTTTTTCAATTTCATATTCCTCACAATTTTCATCATACCTTTTTATATACCGTGAAGTAGTAGTACTAAAAGCACATTTGTTATAAACACTCCATGCGTCGTACATGGCAGTATGCACCATTGCCAGCGCCCGGGCGGCGGGCGGCGGCGAAGTTCTCGTAAGTTTAATGGCCTCAAGAGTTAGTTGATTCCATTGGAGGGCGAGGGGAGGTGGGTGATTGGGTGGCATTGTTTATTACTTTGCTTGTTATTAAAGAAACATTTTCAAGTGAATTATAATTTATAAATTCTTTTTAAGCTTGCATCGAAGAATTCATTTTCCGGCGAAAAAAGAATTCCATCACATTTCCTCATCAACATAGCTTCTGTTGAATCCAACATTTCCCAACAATCATCAGAAATCTGTTCCTGAATTATTTCTATTGAAAAAATGAACTTAACCGATTCCATCCTTTCTGAAATATCAACTTTCTTTTTACTTTTTTTTGAGATGTTCAGGACAAACTTTATTTCAGATAGATCTTTCATCCCTTCTTCATTATTCGTTGCTCCTTTTATTATTACAGGCACTTTTTCTTTGTCGTAAATAATGGTAAGACGATAATCAAAATCATTTTTTTTGTCAACTTTAAAATTTGGTTGTTCACTAAAGAAATAACCATTTTTTACAAATTCAATTAATTCAGTTGACGAAACACAATTATCTTTCTTACAAAAAATTCTTAGGGTATAACTCATGGGTTATTTTCTTTTTAATTAATGAATAAAATCTATTCTTATTGCAAAATACCTTCATTTAAAATGTTTTTGAAGTAGGTGCTTCTGGAGTACTTCCTTTACTATATGTTACTCTCTTTGCTGGATTTGTTTTATCAACAAATGTAACGGTATCATTCGGGCCCATTGCCTTAATTTCATCTCCAATTTTTACTCTTTCCCTTGCTTCAGGTATTCCGCTATCAAGCATTTTACCTACTTCATAATAACCTGTTCCTCCTTTTGGATTTAATTTCGGATCTACTCCATCAGGATACCTTCCTCCTAATTCAACATTTTCAACGATTCTGATTCCTTGTTTAGCCAGTTCATTTTTAGCAGCAACTTGTTCAGGCCCACCCGGGCGCCCCGGCCTCCCGCCTTCTGCAGTAGGATTAAAGTATCTTCGCATCCATTCATCCGGCGGAAGGACTTCTTTTGGCTTTGCTCCATCCAGAAACTTTTCATACGCGTATCTTTGGTATCTCCATTCTGCAGCATCAGGAGCATTAATAGGAGGCTTGTCACCTTTTGGCGGGGAGGGGGGCCATTTACCTTTTTTAGGAGGGCGTATACCTCCTTCCTGTGACAGTTTACTATCTGCAAGTTCCTGTTCTAATTGTTTTATTTGTCCGTCTCTTACAGACCGTTCTTCAGGCGTCAGATCAGAATAGCCATCTTCTAAAGATTGAATTCTTTCTTCCAGTTTCGGATTGTCTTTAATTTGCGCTTCATACTTTAAACGAAGCTCTTCACAAGGCGAAGCACACACCCATATTTTCCCCTGTTCGGTAACTTTTATTTCTCTTTGCCCATCATTTGAAGGAATTTCACCTTTCAGGTTCGGTTCTTCTCCTGCTACTTTTCCTTCTTCACTTCCTTTTCCTTCCCCATCACCCACCTTTACTTCCGGAGCCCGGCTTTCCACCGGAAATATTTTTCCTTTTACAAAGTTATAAACGCCCTTTATGATATTGCCAAGGAAATGAAGAATGAGCATTAATATTATAATAGCCGCTGTCATGGCCATAGCAATTAAACTATCTGCAATGCGGTTAAATGCTTCCTTCTTTTGTTCTAATGTTGTCTTACCGGTTTTAAGAAGTAGTAATTTTTGACCGATATTTAGAAGTTCTCCCTGAACGAATGCTCCCAATAATCCATAGCCAACGGCTGCCGCTATTGCTTTAACGAGGGGATGAGGAATAAAAGAAGCGACAATTAATGGAATCATTAAAGTCCTCATCAAAATACTTACAATGGTGTTGTAAATGAGAATTGGAATATCCAAAATCATCAAAAGACTTGTCCAGAATTCGTCCAAAGAACCAGCGCTTAATGGCCCTGTTACAATTTTCCATATCTCTTTGCCTAGGTTGATAATATCTTTTACATTTCCGATCATCGGAAAAATCATATCCATCACCAATCCTTTTACAATGGCCCATGGATTTGCTTTAAATTCTTCCCACTTTTTGCCCATCATCGCCCAGACGCCGCTGCCAATGTCGCTCCAGCTTGCAGAACTTTTTGCTTCTGTTGTTGCTACAGGTTTCTTTTGGATAATTCCGGAAACATTTGCTGTGGGCGCTGCACTTTTACCTGCCGGAAAATATTGTTCTACTATGCTTGCAAATCGTTTCTCTACGCCACTAAGCGCATCAACAGATTTCCTGGCAAGGATACCAATATATTTTTGAGGGTTTGAAAATAAATCTTTAAGAAATGCAACTATTTCTGCAAATTCCTTTATGCCCTCAATGATGACATTAATGGCAAAAGAAGAAACTTTGGTGATAAATTTAAGTACTGTATCAAGCGCATCATCAATCCAGTTTTTGATAGTATCAAATATTTTATGCCATTCATCGTTGATACTTTTCCATAAACTGGTAATCCCATCAATAAGGCCATGGATGGTTTTCTGGATTATTTCCGGAAGATGATTGAATAAAAAATTGTGGGTAAGACTATCCACCTTATTTAATATTGAGGAAATGCCTCCATCTATATAACCCCAAATTCTTTCGACTAAACCAAGGAGTTTGTCTGTTAATAATTTGAAACCTTTCCATGTATTGATTACAAGATCAGAAAATGTTTGCCAGGCAGTTTTTAAGGTGTCAAAATTGAAATTAACAATAGCATTGGCAATTAAATTAAAAGGAGTTTTGATTAAATTAATAATATCTGAAAACGCACTTTTAAGTTCTTCCCATCCGGATGTTGCAATTTCCTTAATCGAATTCCATTGTTCAATCAACCATTCCTTTCCATCATTTATCAAACCTTTTATCTCATCATAAATCCATTCAGCTCCTTCAACCACTTTGTCTTTTACGAAACCTGCACCGTCTTTCACTGTATCCGCAGCAACGCCGGCTGCTGTTTTAACTCCACGCCAACTAAAATCAGTCTCGTAACCAAAGGGTAAATCGAATCTTTGGATTTTATTCTCAGATGTATTTAAAAAAGATTGTTTTTGAGATTTTTTTTCACTATTTCTCTGTATGTCATTGTTTCCCTGCTGCACCACATGCGTCAATTCATGCGCCAGCAAATGTTTTCCTCCTGTACTATTCGCATCATACTTTCCCGAATTAAAATAAATATCACTACCATGCGTAAACGCTTGTGCACTCAAATCTTTGCTCATTTGCACAGCGGAACTATCGTTATGTATCCGCACATTAGAAAAATTGGCACCAAATGAATTTTCCATTTGCTTGCGTGTAGCAGTTGGCAATGATGATCCTGAACCTTTGGATGAGATTAATCTGGATTCAATAGTTGAAGAAGCAATTTCGGAAGACGTATTAGATTTTTTTTGTAGTCTTTCCTCCTTCTCACACTCCGCACATTTTCTTTGTATCCCATTCCGGCCCTTTCCTAAGGAAAGGGAGTCGTCATCTGGCGGCTCTGTGTTACTTTCAAAAATTGGTTTCTTTTGTAATTCGCCATTTAGTATTTTATCATCTTCTTTTTCTTTCTTCTGCAACTTTTCTTCTTCTACACAATGAGCGCATTTATTTTGTACGAAAGGAGTAAAGGAATTCGAAAAAGGTTTTGTTTGAACTGCTTGCTCTCTTGCGGTCATCACTTCCGGCTGTGCCAATCGTTGCACTACTTTATCTGCCATCGAATCGGCTTCTTTCTCATAAATATCATTTGGTGCTCCAACGGTTAGCTTGGTTTGTATGCCGTAATTATTATTTTTTGATTTTGAAAAAAATGGTTGTTCACTTATTGAGGAATGAAAAAAATCCTGCTTGCTTTCTTTGTTGAAGAAAGGAGTATTTTTTTTGGCAGGAGTTGCCGCCGGTGTAAGTTTGGCAGCTGTCATTTTATTGTTTATCTATAGAATAAAAATCACTATTATTTGTTCGTTTACTTTAATCTTTACCGCCATTCCACTTTTAATATATCTTTCATCCAGGGAAGTTTTATTATACTTAGGTTCCAGGGAAGATGATCTAATAACATATCTATAGAACTTTGTTCTATTTGCAAAACCAGGTTATTATTTTTTGTAAACAATTTTCCCTTTCGTTGTAAAAACCCTTCGCGTAAACCATCGGCAGATGTATCTTTTAATATGCTCCATTGCTCTATGGCTGAGCGTAAAAGTTCATCGGCTTCGTGTAATTCGTCATCGGTCAATTCAATAAAATTATTTACCGGTTCTTCCAAAGGCCATGCGCACAATACTTTTGCCATTACCAACTCATGCTCTTCCGGCTTTCTATTTCCTGAAGCGACATAATGCAGCAGGAATAAGGCTTTTAATTGAGATATGTTATCAATAAAATTTTTTTCGTGAACCAAGTGTAGGTTATTAAAAAAAGGATTCAAAAATGGATGAAGCAATACAATCCCGGCGTTGGATATATAAATGCCATCTTCTTTCACTTCAATTTTCTGCTCTTTTTCGATTAATTCTTTTAAGGAAATATTTTCTTTGAATTTGTCTTGATCTTTATGATGTTCTTCTTCTATTATCTGTTTTATTGAAGAAACTTCCATTTTATTTTTCAACAAAAACTCTTTTACCTTTTTTGAATTCAGTTGTTGGTTAGAGAAATTATTACTTAACAGTAAACCAACAATTTCCCTTGATTTTAATTTGGTTTCATAGGATGCCGCGAATAGTAAAGTCTGCTTCCATAATTTTATTTCTCTTTCCTGCAAAGAATAAATATGTTTTTTATTCTTGTTTGATGAAGAAATAAGTTGGGCCAATTTATTAATGAATCGTGGTAATGCATCCTGGTTTTTTGCAGTGAGTGTTTCAATAAGAGATTTTAAAAAAGGAACTGAATTTTGAAATACTATTCTTCTAATTGAATCAGGATTGTTATTAATTAAAATTCTCAAATTGCTTATTGCCACTGCATCTGAAGCGAATGCTTCCAACACTTTATCATACCAGCCTTGGTTTATTTGTAAAGCATTCCACGAAAGATAACCATGCCGCATATAAAAGATCCATTGATCTGAGATGTTTACCGAACTTGTTTTCTTTTTGACTTTTACCCCGGAAGAGATTCTATGCTTTATGGGAATTAATTGCTCTGTAATATTTTTAAAAACTTTTTCTTCCCAGTTGCCTTTTTCAATCTCTTTTTCAGTAATCATCCCCAAATCAATTACTAAATTGTCAATACTGAAAGTTTCCTCATCATTGGAAGCCGTATCAAATGCTTCTTGCAGTAAAGGCACAATTTTGGCAAAATAATAATCACTTACCTGTTGCTGAATGTGAAAAGCATCCAGCCTTTTATCTACGAAAAGATCAATTGTTTGTTTTTTTATGATGTGGTGCAATGTTTGAAGAAAGGTTTATTATTTATTACTATTGAAAACTATTAAACTTGTATGTTTAGAGGTTTAGATGGTTTAGGCATAAGCCAAGCAACTATCAAATCACCGCTTTCTTTATTTCATTAAGATTGATTTCCGGCTCTACACTTTTTAATTCTTTACTGTTCCAAGCATCATACAACAGCTGCATATCAATTTTATTTTTTCTGAGATGATTGAACAATGCTGCGTGCATCTTTATTTTATCCGCACTCTGTTCATTCACACAAATCCTGTCAAAATATTGCCAACTTATATTTTCAATTAAAACATTTTTTTCTTTTAAAGTGAGGGCTTTGATTTTTTGGGCTTTATCGACTTTGTTTTTCAAAATTTTATTGACTAAATCTTCATAACGTGCCGGGTCTGGATTAGTGTCTGACAGAAACCGTAAAGCATTTTCCGCTGATTTATTTCCCGGTTTTGCATCAGCAATTTTTTGAACGTTCTCTTTATATTGGGACGACCGTGCTTGCAATATCAAATATTTTTCACGCGCATCAGTCACGGGTAATGTAACGGTAGCCTTTATTGCAGATGCTTTTGCTCCATTGGACCTGGGCTGAATCGCTGCTTCATTTGAGGCGGTAGCTGATAAAACCGGCACCGGTGTTGGTACTGCTCTTTCGTCAACATTTTCACAATTGTAGTTATCGTAATCGTTCTTGTTCCAGCAATACAAATCATTCAATTGGGTGGTCAAATCAAAGTTGGGGCAATCTTCCTTTTCATCATCAAAACAAGAAACTGGCAAATCTTCATTGCAGGTACAAGGCTCACATTCATTGCAATCTGCCAGTGGAGCAAATCTTTTGTGGAATAACAAACCAAGGAAATCACAGTTATTATATTGCGGATCGCACATTTTTTTGGCCAGCCAATAATTCCAGTTTTTAAAATAATATTCAAAGCAGCAAAAGTCTCGCGGCTGTAGCCATAAAATGCGAAGCAATACATGTGCCGGCGCTTCTTTTTGCAATAACTTTTCAATCACTTCCCTGTTTTCCTTGCTCTTGAAACGCTGTGGCCATGCGGGTAAAGCAATGGTTGCGATAAACGACCAGGGATCGCAACCGGGAGTAAAACATATTGGTTTATCCGGTGCACAGGGATCAATATCTCCACCAGGTTTCCATGCGAAGTGGCAAATATTGCCTTTGTTTTCTCCATTAGGATCCGGAGTATCAATGCAGGGTTTGGGCAGATAGGAGCAATTGCAATCGTCATAAACATTGTCAGCGCTTTGGCACCGCGGATGCAATAAAATATGCTCCACAAGATGCAAGCCTTCACTGTTAATTAATTTCTTTGCCCGCTCAACAGCATCACATGCAATGGCAGCGCTATGATATCGTTGCGGATTAAAGGCAACAATTTCATTGGTGCAATTATTAGCAACCTGAAAATTATTTGATTCATTTTTATTGTCAACGATTGTTCCTGTATTTAAAGAACTGTCACAAAGCCAACGCCCGATAGCTGAGGTTTCATTTGCAATATTATCTTGGCTGTTCCCCCCACTTTTGATTAATTCATCGGTATGCAATTCTATTCCATATAAACCGCAATCACATTCATACACCTGTTTGTAATTGGAGAAGTCATTTATCAGTTTCAAAGAATTGGCGTAAAATACTAATGCTTTACAACAGCTACTAAAACAACAATCACTCTTCCACGCAATATGGCATCCGGGCTTGCAATCGCCATCGGAACTTCTATCGGGGCAATCGTTTGCCAAATCGTCTTTGCAAGAATTAAATCCCGGGAGTTTTATTTGTAAGTAAAAATTGCAACTAAGCCGGCCACTAATTGAATCAGAAGTTTCATTTGCTTTTCTGATTAATGGAAAATAACAGGCAACAGCACGAAGTAGTCCTTTCCAATCTTGTTTCGTAATTTCTGAAGATGTAGGCGCTGCTATTCTCTCCCCTTTATCATTGCTTAAATAAACTTCTGTGTTTTCCGGATGATCGTAATTTTTGTCAATGTACATCGCCTCAAAAATTTCTGTCAGCTTTTCACATTTGTCAAATTGATAATTATCACTTGGTTGTATAAATAAATTTGCGATTGTTTTTTTATCAAGACCGAGTAATGATAAATTATTTTTTGAGTCAACTTGCAAAAGATCAAAAAAATTAAATGAAGCGGACTGGTATAATTTATTCAAAGCTTTATCGCGCCGCGCTGGCGTTTCATATTTGCACGGATGGACTAACCCGGTATTTGCGCAAGCCACATAAAAACTGTGATTGCAATTTTTCCGGTTTAAATAATTATGAAATCCATTTTCTGTTTGCGCGACGCAAATAAATTTTTCTACTCCGTTGATTCCCCACGCTTGTGCCGGTGTGGCAAATGATAGTTTGCTCAGTGCAAGTACTTCGCGAATATAAATGCGGTACCTGCAATCTGTTTCATTTTTTTCTATGTAAATGTTTCCTGAATAATTTAATAAGGCAATAAAAAACTGAAACTGCTGCATGGCTTTTTGTGGTGTATCAAACCACGCAGTGCTTCGCCAGTCGTACGTTTCAGTATTTTTATTGAAAAGAGAAAACCTGTAGCGCCCTTTGGAGATGTAAAGAACAGGATAGCTTTTT
>JBBQWJ010000070.1:0-13473 GCA_038210685.1 Chitinophagales bacterium
GATCGGGATAACCAAGCGAAGCGGGTGCTTCAGAGATTGGTTTAGGATGTGGCACGCCAAAGCCGAATCCCAGGGAAGAATAAAAATCAAATGCATCCATTTGAAAGAATGCACCGTTATGATGAAAATCATCACCGATAAACCAATTGGTAACAGGTGCCTGCGGGCTCACCGCTTTTAATGCAGGATGATTGCTTGCCGCTGCCATGGTTGAATAAAAGCCAGGATATGAAATGCCGAATACGCCAACGTTTCCATTATTATCAGGAATATTTTTTACCAGCCAATCGATAGCATCGTATGTATCACTTGCCTCATCAATTTCTTTTCCTTTTTTATTTGAAATAAATGGTCTTACGTTTACAAAATCCCCTTCGCTCATCCACCTTCCACGCACGTCTTGTATTACCATTATATATCCTTCTTTGAAATATGCTTTTTGGTAACTATCCCAGAAATCACGAAAGTTATTTTCTCCATAAGGGGCGCAGGAGTAAGGCGTTCTTGTTAGGAGAATCGGATGTTTCTCTGTTTTATCTTTTGGAATATAGATTGAGGTAAACAGTTTTATTCCGTCACGCATAGTAATGTATTTTTCCTGTTTGATATAATTATTTACAATCCATGTACTGTCTGCATTCTGCGAAAAGGACTCAAAATGCATAACAATAAAGAGAAACACTAAAAAACGCTTTTTCATTGTCAAAAGTTTTAAGAATTAAAAGTAGTGAGAAAAAGCTGACTATCGACAGGGGAAAATAAGAATATGTTGTAATTGTTGCTTTACTGTTTGAAGTAACACAACTGCTATCATACTTTTTTCTGTGTAAAGAAAAATGATTCTTAATTAATAAAATATGCGTATTTTTCTAAATCGTTTACCAAAAATATAATATATGAACACAGACGTATTGCAACACATAAACTGGCTTGCTGTGCTGGTGGCCGGTTTAGCCTATTTTTTTCTTGGCGCTATGTGGTACTCTTTTTTATTCGGCAAGAAGTGGCAATCTTACAACGCTGCCGCTATGAATGCTCCCAATGCAAAAAAAGGTGCATTTGGTATCATGTTCCTTTCTTTTATCCTAATGCTGGTTTGCTCCTTTGGACTTGCTCTGCTTATTACACGGTTTAATTTGGCAGGCTGGTTATCGGGTGTAAAAATTGGTCTTCTTACCGGGGTATGTTTTGCGGCAACCGCTATTCACATCTCTTACATTTATGAAAAAAGGCCATTAGGTTTGCACCTTATTAACGGAATATATAATGTTCTGGGTAATATAATTGCAGCCGTTATAATTGCCATTTGGCAATAAGAATAAAAAGAAAATCCAGGAACAATTTTGATCTCTTCTTTCTTAGCAAAAAGAAGTTGAGCCATATTTTAGTCGCTAACTTTTGTGACCTTCAACACATTTGTTGGCAGATGTAATGAAACTGGTGTACTACCTGTGTTCACCGCAACATCTCCGGCTTTTAAGAAACCTCTTTCGCGTAAAATATTCAACTGGTCAAAGAAAATATCATCGAGGCTTTCTTCTTCATCATAAAAAATAGCGCGAACTCCCCAACTCAAACTAAGTTGATTAATGAGGCTTGGAACTTTGCTAAAAATGTAAAGAAGAGATTTGGGGCGATAGCTGCTAAGCATAAAAGCTGTATAACCGCTTTGTGTCATCCCTATCAGAGCATCGGCTGATACATCTTGTGCAAGTTTGCATGCACTGTAGCAAATAGCATCACTTAAAAAAGAAGGTGAATGGGATTGAGGAGCAAGAATATCATCACGATTATAATCGTAGGCTGTTTTTTCTATTTCGAGAATTATTTTGCTCATTGTTTGAATTACAAGAGTAGGATTGTTGCCCGTAGCTGTTTCGCCACTAAGCATTAAAGCGTCAGCGCCTTCCAATACTGCGTTGGCCACATCGGTGATTTCGCTTCTGTTGGGTTTAATGCGGTCCATCATACTTTCCATCATCTGCGTAGCAACAATTACAGGCTTGGCGCGATGCATACATTTCCTGATAATTTCTTTTTGAATGAGAGGCACTTTTTCAACCGGAAGTTCCACACCCAGGTCGCCACGTGCAATCATTATCCCGTCACTTTCAATAATGATGTCGCGAATATTGTTAACAGCTTCTGGTTTCTCAATTTTGGCAATTACTTTAGCCGTGCTGTTTCTTTTCTTTAAAATTTCTTTCAGTTCAGTAATGTCTTTCACTTCCCGCACAAATGAAAGTGCAATCCAGTCAACATTTTGATCAATTATAAAATCAAGATCTTTCAGATCTTTCTCGGTAAGTGCGGGTAAAGAGATTTTGGTATCCGGAAGATTAAGCCCTTTTTTGGAAGATAGAATACCACCGATAACTACCGTTACTTCAACATTATTATTTGGAAGAATGTTGGTTACAACAACTTCCAGTTTACCATCATCGATCATGATCAGGTTTCCGGGAACCACATCTTTATAAAGGTCCTGATAGCTTACATATATCTCTTCTTTAGTGCCAATACACTTTTTATTAGTGAAGGTTAATTTATCACCAGGAATAATCTCAAGAGCGTTATTTTCAATTTCGCCAACTCTCAATTTTGGCCCCTGCAGATCGGCAAGAATAGCAATATTAAACGGAAGTGAATCATTGATTTTTTTTATAATTTCAATGATCCTGGCTTTATCTTCATGTGTGCCATGCGAAAAATTAAGGCGGAAAACATTTACTCCTGCTTTTACTAACTCTACCAATGCCTCATAATTATCACAAGCGGGGCCAACAGTTGCCACTATTTTTGTGCGTTTTATGGAATGATCAAATCCAGCTTTTTTATCCATTTGCTGATGAAGGTATTTACTTATATTTTTTGACATTAGGTTTTTTTTATTTAAAATATGAACTACCAGGCTTCTGACAATTTAACTTGATAATATTTTTACAATTTTCATCCAGTCATCACTAATTTTTTGTTTCTTTTTAACCGCCTGGTCAAGAGGAATATAGTGCATTTTATTATTTACGATTCCTACAAAAACATTGAATCTTTTTTCTCTTAGGCATTCCACAGCAGCATATCCCATGCGGCTTGCAATTAACCTGTCGAAGCAGCTGGGAGAGCCTCCACGCTGTATATGGCCAAGAATTGTTACGCGAACTTCCTGTTCAGGAATTCTTTCTGTAATTACTTTTGCCAGTTCAACTGCGCCAAAAGCTTCGCCTTCTGCTACTACAATAATATTTACCAGTTTTTTGCGGCCATGCTTTTCCTGAAGTGCAGTGATAACCGCTTCAACATCTGTTTTCTGTTCTGGAATAAGAATGTTTTCAGCGCCGGTTGCTATTCCGCTATGCAAAGCAATATATCCAGAATCGCGGCCCATTACTTCAATTATGAATAGCCGGTCGTGTGCATCTGCGGTATCTCTTACTTTGTCGATTGCCTCAACAGCGGTATTTACAGCAGTATCAAAACCGATGGTAAAATCAGTTCCTGCAATATCTTTATCAATAGTACCCGGCAGGCCAATGCATGGAATATCAAACTCGTGGCTAAAAATTTGAGCGCCCCGGAATGATCCGTCACCACCAATTATAACCAACCCATTGATACCGTGTTCCTTTAGACTTTCGTATCCTTTTCTTCTTCCTTCGGCAGTAAAAAATTCTTTACAGCGTGCTGTTTTTAAAATGGTTCCGCCTCTTTGGATAATATTGGCAACACTTTTACTTTCCATTTTAAAGATATCATTGTCAATCATTCCCATGTAGCCGCGCATAATACCATATACTTCTAAATTATGATAAATACCTGTGCGAACTACTGCCCTAATCGCTGCATTCATGCCGGGTGCATCACCACCTGATGTGAGAACCCCGATTTTTGTTACTTTACTTTCCAAGATTTAAAAAATTACCTGTTAAATTAGTTTTCCTTTTAAAAATGCGCCAAAAATACACATTTAGAATTACTAATTTAAAAGTTCATTCTGCCAATATCCAATTCTGCTTTTCATATTCAAAATTTTCTAAAATAAAATAGCTTTAGTTGCGGATTAATTCCGCAACTAAAGCTATTAGACTGATTTAATTAATAATTTTTAAAAAGAATGTTATTTAAATCAGGCCGATTGCTCTACCTGTTTTTTTAATTCAAGTTCGCAATTGATGTGCACCTTATCTCCAACCAAAACGCCTCCTGTTTCAAGTGGAGCGTTCCAGTTCAGTTCCCAATCTTTTCTGTTTATTTCTCCTGTTACCCTTACACCTGCCACTTCATTTCCCCACGGATCTTTTTGTATGCCTTCAAGTTCAATGTCCAGTTTTATCCGCCTTGTGATTCCTTTGATTGTTAAATCGCCCCAAAGTTCGTACTCGCTTTCATCTTTTTTTTGAATCGTATTTGAGCGGAAAGTTATTTCCTTGTGCTCTTTTGTATTGAAAAAATCTTCACTCCTTAAATGCTCATCTCGTTTCTCATCATTGGTTTTTAATGAATTGGGATCCATCCAAAAATCAATTTCAGCTGTTGTTAAATCATTGCCAGTTGTGTAAATACTTGAATTAAATTCTGAAAATACTCCTTTCACATTGATCATCATCAAATGTTTTACTTTGAATGCAATTTCACTGTGACTGCTATCGATTTCCCATTTTGTTTTTGTTGACATGGTTTTATATTTTAAAGTTATGCTGATAATTTTTCTAATAATTTATATAAAACATAACAATAGCCGCGCCAATTATATCTTTCAAAGTAATAGTAAACCAATAAAAAATCGGAATTTTTGTTTTGGTGAATTGATTTAACTGAATAAAAACAGGATGGAAAAAATAATTTTTGCTTTACTTCTGATTTTTACCAATTGTCTCTTTATCTTCCACTTCTTTAAAAATGCATTTAAAATTATTTTGATATTTTTAGTTTTCTAAAGTTTACCAGATATGCCTCACCCTCTTTTTCGTAAAAAAAGTATTACTTCTATTTTAGCAGATGCACATTCCGGCCTTTCTGATGCTACCCATTCTGCTTCAGGCTTAAAAAAGATATTGAAAGTGCGCGATCTTACCGCCATGGGAATTGCGGCTATTGTGGGCGCCGGCATATTTTCCACCATTGGTAATGCCTCTTTTGAAGGCGGACCAGGTGTTTCAATTTTATTTGTACTTACAGCTATTTGTTGCGGATTTTCAGCACTTTGTTATGCGGAATTCGCTTCACGTATTCCTGTAAGCGGAAGTGCTTATACCTATGCTTACGCATCTTTCGGAGAGTTGGTAGCCTGGATCATCGGTTGGGATTTATTAATGGAATATGCGATTGGAAATATTGCGGTAGCCATTTCATGGAGCCAATATTTTGTAAATCTTTTGGAAGGATTGCACATTCATATTCCATCTTTTTTAACTACTGATTATTTGAGTGCGTCACGTGGTTTTAATGAGGCAAATGCATCTTTATTAAAAGGTGAAACGCTGGCAAGTTTACCTCAAAATATCCGTGAAGGTTTCCTGGCATGGACGAACGCTCCACACATCGGAAATTTTAAATTGATCGCCGATATTCCGGCATTAGCCATTGTATTCTTTATAACCTGGCTGGTTTACACGGGCATAAAAGAAACGAGGAGAGCAACCAATATGATGGTTGTGTTCAAGATCATCATTCTTATTGCAGTAATAGCTATTGGATGCTTTTATGTTGCCCCGGCAAACTGGAGCCCTTTCTTGCCTAATGGATTTGGAGGGATGATGAAAGGCGTTTCTGCTGTTTTCTTTGCCTATATTGGTTTTGATGCGATTTCGACGACTGCAGAAGAATGTGAAAATCCTCAAAGAGATCTTCCCCGGGGAATGATCTATTCTCTTATAATTTGTACTATTCTTTATATTGCTATTGCACTCATCTTAACAGGAATGGTTTCTTATAAAGAGTTGCAGGTTGGCGATCCGCTGGCTTTTGTTTTTAAAAGAGTAGGCCTTAATCAAATCAGTTATATTATTTCATTCAGCGCAGTAATTGCTACCGCGAGCGTGTTGTTGGTTTTTCAAATGGGACAGCCGCGAATATGGATGAGCATGAGCCGTGACGGATTACTCCCGAAAGCATTTAGCCGCATTCACCCAAAATATAAAACGCCTTCATTTGCAACAATTGTTACCGGGCTTTTTGTGGCTATACCGGCTTTGTTTTTAAACCTTACAGAAGTTACAGATTTAACAAGTATCGGAACTTTGTTTGCTTTTGTACTTGTTTGCGGAGGCGTGCTTTTATTACCAAAAAGAGAAGAAGGAGAGGAGGCTCCAAAGTTTAAAATACCCTATATTAATTCTCAATTTATTGTGCCGGTTTTATTTATTGTCGGAGTCCTTTTTTTCTGGAAAAATTTTCTCGGCCTTTTTGATTTTACTGCCGGATGGGAAGTCTTTAAAGACAAGCTCCCTTTCTTCCTGTTTGTTATTCTTTCAATTGCTTTAACCATTACTTCTTTTGTAAAAAAGCTTTCCCTTATTCCGGTTCTTGGCCTGGCTAGTTGCTTTTATTTAATGACAGAATTAGGTTTTACTAACTGGATGCGATTTTTAATCTGGCTTATTATCGGTTTGTTTATTTATTTTATTTATAGCCGCAAACACAGCAAATTATCTGCGCAGGATACTATTAATTAAGAATCAGGCTTTAAAGTTCGTTTACTATAAATCCTTGTCTTTTAAAGCTGATTTTTATCTAATTGATTTGCAGCTTTACTTTCTCTTTTGGAAGCATATCAAACCAGAAAATGGTTTCGTTTCCAGAACGTTTTATAGCAGGCGTCTTACCGTTAACCAAAATATTTTTTGAATCTGCAATTAAAGACAATCCCTCAATACTTGTATTGTTATTGTTCACCAAATCGATTGATCCATCGGTTAAATAATTAAAACTTACGTTTTGTAATTTAATCCAATAATTTAATAACTTGTTTACTGTGGTAACGCACAAATCACCCTGATTTCTAAATTTTGCTATAAAATTCAGTATGTGATCAAAATTTGGATTAACTATAAATTTGCCATTGACCTTTTTTAGGATACCCGGATTGTCCTTCCAATATCGGACAAAATAACCATGATTAATAAATACTCCTTGATTTTGTATGAGATGAGTTATTTGTTCCTTTTCTAAATCCACAGTTCTGCTAGACAAATTTTTATACAACTTGTCCTGGTCGGTTGCCCAGGAATAAAATTGTCCTGATCTGGAAGGAGATTTCCAAAAAAGCGGCGTTGGCGCTGCATTGCCGGAATTAAATTCTAAAGTGTTCTCTTCGTGCCCATAAGAATGCCGTACTTTTATTTCTTCAAGAATTTTAAAAATACTCAGTTGTTTTAATTCCTTGGCCGATAATGAGTGTTTCAATAAAGCCACATAGGCGTTATAAATATTACCTTTCTTTAAATTGTCGGTTACAGAAACGTAGTTCCTGTTCTTAATCATTTCAACACCAGGACTCCACATATATTTGGTCTCGAATTTCTTCCAAATGTCTCCACAGTAATATTGTGACATGCTATCTAAACCATCACAAACCCTACATTCTCTGTTATAGTTGCCTGGATAAAAACCATGATCAATCCAGGATACCGCATTATACCTTGTTTTCATAAATCTTTCTGCTTCTTCCATTGTGTTCCTAGTTGAGTTCAAATTCTCTGGAGTATGCAAACAAATATCATACAACCCTGTAGAATATATTTGATCAAGAAAATCCAATAATGGTGAAATCTTATCTTTATCATAAATTGCGTCTCCGGCAATTCCGGCCGAAGAGGTGTAGAAGACACTTTTTGTTACAGGGATCTTGTGAGCAACAAATCCGCCTGTTGCATTAGCAGCCTGGGTAATATCTTCTGATCCAAAATAGGCTGCCCTTTGGGTCTGAATGGTTCCTCCGTCAGCGTGTTCAGTAAAAACATATCCGGCCTTATATCCATCTGGAACTAACATTAAACGCGGGGTGATTTTTGGAAAAGCCCCAATATTTAATGAAAATTTATTAAATACATTTGACCCACTTTTAATATTTGATTCTGAAATATCAATCCACTTTCCGGCCCCATCGGGTTGGTATGGCACATGTACAAAAGGGTGATCCAATTTATAATCAAGATTCACAAATAGAAGATTTTTTGATGGTTCTAATTGTAACGATGATACTGAAGGGGTGTGGTAAATCAGGGCTGATCGTTCATTGGTTCCAAAACGAGCACCTTCTTTACCTAACCAATATTCATCTTCGAAATCCTTTTTGTCAACCTTTCTATTTTTGAGATAAACCTCTGAAACCGGGACAGCAAAAGACGCAACAAGGGACTCCCGTTCTAAGATGGTATTTTGATTGTAATGTTTTTTTATAAAGACATCTATCTTTGGAAAATCATTATGGCATACAAAATTTAGTTCAAGAAGGCTTTTTCCTTCGCTTTCCCCTATTATGCTGATCACACTGTCATTCAAGGAGGCTGTATTTATATTCTTGAGACCCCAATATCCTTTGGTGCCTTTAATTCTTTCATAGTATTGTAGCGAGGATAGTATAACTTTTCCTTGAGCAGTTTTTATGGCAATTCTACCTATTGAATCAACTTCCAGAATATACCAAGGTCTCTTTATCGTAAGTTGACCTGTTGTTGACGGCAATGAATCAATATGTGCTTCTGAGAGGGGAAGTAAGGAAGAATTTGGTTGAAGGGCTTTCAGATATCCGCTCCTTAAAAAAGCAAAAATAAAAATACCAACTAAAAGAAAAAGTACAAGTACATAAATTCTTTTAGAACGAAAAAAAAGTTTATTGGGCATCCTTACGACTATTGATTTGTTTAGTTAGTTTTTATTTATCCGTAAACACAGAAAATTAACGAAATTAACTAAATAAAAATTGCCCTTCAAAGTTAGTTTACTATAAATCCTTGTCTTTTAAAGCTGATTTTAATCTTACAAAGGCTTCAATTGCTGCATATTTGGTAAGGCCCAGGCTGGCGAATAAATTTGCCGTGTTTGCATTTCTTTCTTCGGCTCTTTGCCAGAATTCGCGTTCGTCGCTTCCCTGGAAGGGGACAGAATCTTTTTGTGACTGGTGAATGAAAATGCCGTAGCGCTTTTTTCTTACCTGTTCAGGGCTCATTGGTACAGCCATCTCAATTTCACTGATATCCCATTCTTCCCAGGCACCTTTATAAAGCCACACGTAGCAATCATTCAACCATTCACTGTCTTTTTCTTTGCTAATTACATCAAGGGCGGCAAGTATAATATCAAGGCAAACTTTATGCGTTCCATGAGGGTCAGCAAGATCTCCTGCACAAAATATCTGTTGTGGTTTTATTTTTCGCATAAGGTCAACCGTTATGTCCACATCTTCTTTTCCCATAGGGTTTTTTTCTATGGTTCCGGTTTCATAAAATGGCAAGTTCATAAAATGAATCTGATCATCTGTGAGGCCAACATATTTGCAGGTTGCACGAGCTTCACACCGGCGAATAAGCCCTTTTATTTCTCTTATTTCCAGGCTATCCTGTTCCGTAGATCTTTTCCCTTTCAAAAAGTTTGATGAGTCCGCAAGAATTTTTCTGCTGATGGTATCATCTATATTGAATATTTTTTCGAAGCCGACGGTAAAATCGAGAAATCTTGTTACAAATTCATCTGTAACCGCAATATTTCCGCTTGTTTGATAGGCAACATTTACATCATGCCCCTGATCATGTAACCGCATAAAAGTTCCTCCCATACTTATAATATCATCATCCGGATGAGGAGAAAAAATTATAACTCTTTTTGGATAAGGTTCACTTCTTTCAGGGTGATTCGGCACTACTGCATTTGGTTTGCCACCAGGCCAGCCTGTAATGGAATCGCGAAGCATATAATAAACTTCAAGATTGATATCATACGCATTTCCTTTTTCAACTAATAAATCGCTTAGGCCGGATTCATTATAGTCGTGATCGGTAAGGCTCAAAACCGGTTTTTTTAATTGCATTGCCATGTTTATAACGGCCTTTTTGACCATGTTCGGTGTCCATTCGCATTCGCCAGTGAGCCATGGTGACTTGAACCTGGTGAGATCAGAAGCTGCAAATTCATCTAAAACAAATGAGCAGTTATCGTGATGTTGTAATAAAGAAGCTGGAATTTCCTCTGTTGGCCTTCCTTCAACAGCTTTTTGAATTACAGGTGCTTTAGTTTTCCCCCAGGCCATCAGGATAATCCGGCGGGATTTCATTATCGTACTGATTCCCATTGTAATAGCCATTCGAGGTACTTCAGATATATTCCCAAATTCCTGCGAATTGGCCATTCTTGTAGAATTATCCAATGAAATTAAACGTGTTTTGGAATACATGGGCGAGCCTGGCTCATTAAAACCAATATGCCCGTTTACGCCTATTCCCAGGATTTGCAGATCAATTCCTCCTGCTTCTTCTATCTTCCTTTCATAATCAGCACAATGTTCCTTAATCTTATCTTTTGGAATCATTCCATTTGGAAGGAAATAGTTTTGCGGATCAATATCTGTTTGTTCGAATAAATATTTGCGCATAAAATAATGATAGCTATTAAGCGCATCGGCTTCCATCGGGTAATATTGATCCAGGTTAAAAGTGATCACATTTTTAAAGCTTAATCCTTCTTCATTGTGCATTCTAACCAATTCTTCATATAACGACTTTGGCGTAGAGCCGGTAGCCAAGCCTATTACGGCTTTTTTGCCCTCTGCATTTTTTTCCTTTATTAAAACTGAAATAAGTTCTGCTACATAGCGGGAACCTTCTTTTGGAGTATTAAAAATTTCAACAGGTATTTTTTCAAGAGAATCGGAGAGAGAAATGTTAAGCGACATAGTTTATTGAGTTTCGATTGATATTTTTTAATGTAAATCTATTTTGAATAGCAGATGCGGGTGAGCGTTTCTGCCAATGAAAGTGGTAAAAATAATTGTTTTCATTATAAGCACAATTTTATATTTATCCATAAGTTTTTTTGATCAGGGAAAAATAGTTGCTTCTTCTTGACTTTATGAACACCATAAAGAATTTTCCTTTTCTTCAAATTAAGTAATCTATTTATACTTAATTTTTTTAATTGAAAAACACACGAATATATTATTCTCGTGCTTTTCAAAGAGTTGTTTTAGTGTATAACTTATGGGGAATTTTTTGCACAGTTTTGTACGGTTTGGCACAAAAGTTGACTAAATGAGGTAGTGTAACTAATTTGAATTAGGTTAATTGTTGTTTAAAAATTGACTATCAATTTGTGTGCCAAAATTATATAACCTTTGTTAAAGTCTTAATCCAAGAGAAAATGAAAAAAATACTGCTTAGATAATAATCCTTTTAGAATATCGTTTAGTTTAAAGGTTTAAGGGAATTTCGCTAACCAACTTAAACCTCACTCAACCTATGAATTGAGTGTTAGAATTTTTTAATCCTAATATCCTAATAGCAATCCTATGCTACTGAGAAAACCTATGAAATTACTTTTCGCATTGGCCTTAATTATTTTTGGCTTTCCGGCACGTGCTAATACCCCGTCCAGTACAAATGCCGCAATACCAATTGCCAACGCAGGCTCGGATCAAACTATTTACCTTAGTCAAACTTCTACTGTTACCCTTAACGGGAGTGCTAGTTCGGGAGATTCTTACCAATGGACGGATGTTTCTACTGATTATAAAAGTGGAGCTAGCATCACTTCACCCCAATCTCCTGTAACAACTGTAACAGGTTTAAACCAAGGAGTATGGTATTTTCAACTGGCAGTTACAAGCGGTGGGGTTACTGCAACAGATTTAGTGGTGATAAAGGTAAACTATGATTTGCCACCTCCAGGAACTTTGATTCATTCATTTAACTTAAATGATCCTGGCGCTCTTTCTGTAATTAATAATCGTTCTGACACCACTACTTTTTATCCCGTAAATAATTGGACGTATGGTCAATTTTCTGATACGCACACACCAAGCTGGGACTGGCAGGTATTTCGGGATCGCTCGAATGGAATGTACATTGACGGGCAAAGGGGTAAAATGATTTCCACTATCCAGGATGGATATAAAGGCTCAGATGGTTATCCGCGTGCAGAAATTTCGACAGCAGGGTACAATTTTACTATTGACACTTCAAAAACTTACGTATTTGAATGGAAAGGTTACTTCCCTCAAAATTATAACTATCTCACAAGCTGGTATCAGATTTTAACTATGTTTCAGATTCATAGTGGGACACAAGTACCAACAGTATTTGGTTTTGATCTTGATGCAAGTGGTAATTTAATTCTTGGAGATGTCTATGATGACTATAGCGGAACTAATTACGGAAAAGGAACAGGGCTGAAAACTGGTACTCAAAACTTCTCAACTCTCAATAATTTTTATGATAATGCACATACGATTAGAGTAACCGTAAGGGAAGGCAGGGGATACAATGGTCAAACTGCATTTATAAAGGCGGAGTTGGATGGTGTTGTAAAATACTATAGAAATACCGGGCAGGTAGGATCTTCCAGTTGGGATGATTATGTAAAGTTTGGGGGATTATACGATTGGAATAGTGCAATGGTCAGTGGTAGTTCTCTTTCCAGAGGAAGAATATTTCAGCTAGTTACAGAAGGCTTTAATATATATCTATCAGGTAATAATCAATCTCCGAAAGCAAATGCAGGTGCTAATCAGTCAATAACACTTCCAATAAACAATATAACTTTATCAGGAAGCGGTACTGATCCTGATGGAACAATTTCTTCTTACCAATGGACCCAATTATCTGGCCCTTCAAGTGGAATAATTAAAAACTCAAATTCAGCTTTAACAACTGTTAGCGGCTTAACTCAAGGGGTTTATCAATTTCAATTAAAGGTAACAGATAACCAGGGCGCAACAGCTACAAATACAACACTGGTAACAGTGGATGCCGCCCAAGCTTTAAATAAAGTTCCTGTTGCTAATGCAGGTGCAGATCAAACAATCACACTTCCTACAAATACAATACAACTTTCAGGTAGTGGAAAAGATACTGATGGAACAGTATCTTCTTATTTATGGACTTTGATTTCCGGATCGGCTGCGACTATTTCAAACATCTCATCCGCAGCTACAAAAGTAACGGGATTAACCCAGGGTACTTATAAATTTGAATTATCCGTAACTGATGATAAAGGAGCGGTGGGAAAAGATACTGTAAAGGTAATAGTGAACGCAGCTGCTATAGCTAATGTTGCACCTGTTGCCAATGCAGGTTCAGACCAAACCATAATATTGCCAAATAATACTATAAGTCTAAGTGGTAGTGGAAAAGATACTGATGGAACAATATCTTCTTATTTATGGACAAAAGTATCCGGGCCTGCTTCAGTGAGTATTAAGAATTCTTCATCACCTGGTACTCCTGTAAGATCCCTTGTCGAAGGAGTTTATCTTTTTGAATTAAC
>JBBQWJ010000071.1:0-13383 GCA_038210685.1 Chitinophagales bacterium
AAAAAGAATTGAGGAGGCCTATGTAAAGGCCGGTGGAAATAATTTAAAAAACGCTATTATGGAAACAAAGGTTAAAGACAGCACTACATTTTTGACCCAAATCCATCATCGGCAAACGCCTTTACGTATTTTGTATGGAAACAGCGATGCTGGTCCTGTTTGGTATACAGAAGCTTATTACCAGCAAATGATCCATCACCCCATTGGGTTGGTTGAGATTCCTGACTCAGAAAATGTCAGTGCTACTTACGTAGCTGGCCAGTTGCGAAATGCTCCTCATCAAAAAGCAGCAAAAGATTTTATGGATTTCCTGGTAAGCCCGTTAGCTAAAGCGATTTATAAGAAATATGGGTTTTCTTTAAAATAGAAGAAACAATCTATAATGAAATTTTTTATCGTTTTATCGTTTTGAAAGTTTTAAAATAATGCCTTTTCATAAGTACAGCGAACAAACAAATTCAGAGGATTTTTATTTTAAACTTCTTTAGCCAAAGATTATTGCCGAGTATTTCTTTGTTGTAAACAAAGAAATTTTACAGATTTTTATTTAGGCAAAATCTATTTAATTCCTCGTGTAGCATTGAAGCTTTCACCCTGTTCCAATCTTCTGAAATAATCAATAATTATTTTATTTTTTTAAGTTCATAACAGGAACAATTATTGCTAAACAATTGAAAGTATGAAATCAGCAATATAAATAAAAATGAAAAAGTGTTTCTTCTTATTAATGAATGCTCTTATGTTGCTGTCGTGCGGCCAAAAAGAGGTAAAAACAAATCCCAAAGAGGAAAATATTACCGAGTCGGTATATGCATCCGGGTTTGTAAAAAGCAAAGATCAGTACAAAGTTTTTTCGCAGGTAAATGGTTTGATACAAAAAATATTTGTAGTGGAGGGTGATACCATTAAAAAAAATGAACCCATCATGGAGATAATTAATGAGAACGCCCAACTCAATGCAGATAATGCGAAACTGGCCGCTGAATACAATGCACTAGGTGCCAATAAAAACAAATTGATGGAAATAGAGGCCAACATTAATTTTTTGAAAAGTAAAAAACAAAATGACTCCATGTTAATGGAAAGGCAGCGTAATCTTTGGGCAAAGGGAATTGGCTCACGCAATGAACTGGAGCAAAGAGAACTTGCGTTTAAAAATGACGTTACCTCGTATAATACTGCAGTTTACCAGTTAAAAGATCTTCAAAAGCAACTCAGCTTTTCGGCGGCGCAGTCAAAAAATAATTTGCAGATCAGCAAAACATCAGTAAATGATTATACGGTAAGAAGCCAGGTAAACGGCAGAATTTACAGTTTAGATAAGGAAGTGGGAGAAATGGTAAATCCACAAACGCCTATTGCTGTAATTGGTACCGGGGATTTCATTTTGGAACTACAGGTGGATGAATACGATATAAAAAAAATTGCCATTGGCCAAAGTGTATTGGTGACGATGGATAGTTATAAAAACCAGGTATTTGAGGCCAAAGTGTCAAGAATAATTCCTTTTATGAATGATCGTACCAGGACATTCACGGTGGAAGCCATTTTTGAAACAAAACCACCTGAACTTTATCCCAACCTGACAGTGGAAGCCAATATCCTTATTAGTACGAAGAAAAATGCACTTACTATACCAAGAGATTACCTGGTAGATGATTCTTTGGTGCTGATACCAGGCGATAAAAAAAAGAAAGTGGTAACGGGCCTGATGGATTACCAGAAAGTAGAAATAGTAAAGGGACTTACCAAAGATGATGTGATCATAAAACCCGGGCAATGAATAATAAACTGATCTTCAGTATTGCAAAATCTTTATTGTTAGCACGATGGCGGCAAACGCTGATAGCAGCTGTTGGTGTTACTTTCGGCATTACTATGTTCATTGCCTTATTAGGTTTTATGAATGGTTTAAATGATCTGCTTGATGGATTGGTACTGAACAGGACACCACATATCCGGCTGTATAATGAAATTAAGCCCAGCGACAACCAGCCGGTAAGTTTAATGCCTGCTTATAAAAACTATTATAATTTCATCAGCTCTGTAAAATCGGAAAATAGCCGTCAGGATATTTACAATAGCAAGGCCATCATAAAAGCATTGAAAGCAGATACAAGAGTACTTGGTATTTCTCCTAAAATTTCTTCACCGGTATTTTACAATGATGGCACAGTAGATATTAACGGGGTAATAAATGGTATTGATCCGCAGGCAGAAATGAAGTTGTTTAATTTTAAAGAGTATATAACCAGTGGTTCTGCCCTGGATATTAGTAAAACTCCCAACAGTATTATTCTTGGAAAACCACTGGCAGAAAAATTATATGCCAATATTGGTGATATAATTCAGGTGATCACCGTTCAAGGCGACCGTTTTCCATTGAAATTAGTTGGCCTTTATGAATCCGGCATTCTTGATTTTGATAAGACGCAGGGCTTTGCTTCTATCAGCACCACGCAAAAAATATTAGGGAAAGCCAATAATTATCTTACAGATATTCAAATCAAATTAAATGATATGGCTCAGGCGCCTGTGATTGCAAAGGAATATGCTAAAAAGTTTGGAACGGAGGCAGAGGACATTCAAACGGCTAATGCCCAATTTGAAACAGGGAGTTTTATAAGAACACTTATTTCTTACGCAGTGGGTATCACCTTATTAATCGTTGCCGGATTTGGCATCTACAACATTTTAAACATGATGATCTATGAAAAGATGGATACCATAGCTATTTTGAAAGCAACAGGTTTTGCAGGTGCAGATGTGAAAAGAATATTCATTATTATAGCATTAACCATTGGGCTGGCCGGCGGGGCTCTTGGGCTTATCCTGGGATTTGCTTTATCTGCAGTAATAGACAACGTTCCATTTCATCCGTCATCAATACCAAATCTCACCACCTATCCTGTAAATTATGATGCTATTTATTATGTAATAGCAGCTGCTTTTGCTTTAGGCACCACTTATCTAGCCGGAATGTTGCCTGCAAGGAAAGCCAGTAAAATAGATCCGGTGGATATCATCAGGGGTAAATAAAAAATAAGTATGACTATACTGGAAGCAAGACATATCAATAAATATTTTCACGATCCGGTAAAGGTGCAGGTTCTGAAAGACATCAATTTTACCATAAACAAAGAAGAATTTGTTTCAGTAATTGGTAAATCCGGTTGTGGAAAATCAACACTGCTCTATATTCTATCTACTATGGATACGGATTATGAGGGCGAATTATTGATTGATGAAGAAAGTATGGTCAATAAAAAAGATAGAGAAAGAGCCCGCGTACGAAATGAAAAAATCGGGTTCATTTTCCAGTTCCATTACCTGCTGAACGAATTTTCTGTACTCAAAAATGTAATGCTGCCGGGATTGAAACTGGGCAAGTTCTCAGAAAAAGAAGTTGAACAAAGAGCCATGGATAAATTAACCATGCTGGAAATTCAACATCTTGCCTCAAAGAAAGCTAATAAAATATCGGGAGGAGAAAAACAACGGGTTGCCATAGCACGGGCGCTCATTAACGACCCGGATATAATTATGGGAGATGAGCCCACAGGAAATTTAGATAAAAAAAACAGGGAAATTGTTTTTGATATTTTCAAAAGACTTGCCGCCGAATACCATCAAACTTTGCTGATAGTAACACACGACTCTTCACTTGCAGAAATTGCCAGCCGAATTATAGAAATGGAAGATGGCAAAATTATTAAGCAGTAAACTTGCCTACCGGCAGGCAAACAAATTCAGCAGATTTTTATTTTGAATTTCTTCACCTAAAGAATATCGATGTGATTCTTTTAAATAAAAATGCAAATATCGAATATCGAACAAAGAACAATGAATGTTGAAGGATTAAGCCGATTTCATTATCGTTGTGTTCCTTATGGATTGATCATAACATGTGCATGATAAGTTCCCGGATCCATGATCCACGGCATGCCCGGAGCAGAAGGTTTTTCAGGTAATCCTGAAGTGGCAGCAGTTGCGAAAGGGATATAAATTACGTAGCGCAAATAGCCATTTTTAACTTCACCGGTTGAATGGTTTACATCTTTTGAATCGGCAGTGTAAACATATAAAGTGGTAGGGGTGCCAGGCATTTTCAGCGTTCCTTCTTTTACTTCTTTGCCACGTTCGTCAAATAGTTCTTTCCCTGACATTCCTTGTTTTCTCAGATCACGACCTCTTTGCATTAGCGGCTCCAGGTCTTTATTGTAACAAGCCACCGAAAAGCTGGAATCAGTAGGATCGTCTGCAAGGCAAATCATTTCATTCGTTCCTTTTTTTATAACTGCCAGCTGGTTATTAGCGTCGAAACCATATACCGTGGCGCTGTCTCTTTTTTCAGGGGGCGCAGCCAGTAAAGCAAGTTTTATCTGCATTTCTGCATTAGGTACATCTGCTTTAAAAGGTATTGTTTCATGCACTGTAGAAGTGGTATCAGTCTTGACGGCAGTTGAATCTGTGGCAGAAGGAGTTGCCTCGTTTTGATTGCTACATCCCCAACAAAGAGTAGTTGCTACCAGGAATAAAAAAGAGAGTTTCATTTGAAAATATTTATTTGTTTGCAATGGACAGATGGAGCTCGTATGATGGCAACTTATTCTTTTCTTGCCTCTGCGTGATTGCCTGCCATCATGTTCGGTTCATATGCAAACGTTTAGTTGAATTATAAAAGATACAAGGAACAAGATGTATTAAAGATAGTAATTTATTATACAATGATTATAATTTCGTTAATAGAAATATTTAGGGATGAAGCTGATAAAAATTCTATCGGAATTTATTACCATCATTTATATCAATTCTTTCATGTTCGCGGAATTTAGTTGATAGGCTTAGGTTGTCGCCAACGTTAGTACATTTAAAAACTATTAATTAAGGGTCAGAAAACGCCATTAGTTTTTTTGCAAAACCAGGGTGCTCATGCAACGAATGTTATTTACGTTTACTGTTTTTAAAGGCTCGATAAAAGATAAATTATTATCCTGCATTGCTTTATCAAGAAGGGTAGGAGTTATAAGGAATCTGGCCATTCCATCAGGAATATGATAAACCCCATCTTTAATTAATTTCACTTTGTCTTCCATTCCTATGCTTGATGCCATTCTTATAAACAAAGAACCTTTTGGTTTTAAAACACGTACCAATTCTTTTACCATTTTATAAAAATGCAGAGTAGATTCTGCAAAGTGCAGAACAGCGCTGCTTATTACATGATCGAAAAAATTATCTTTAAACGGAAGATCATCTGTTTCAGCCACCTGGAATCTTTCTGCATTAAAATCCGGGTGAAGAGATTTTAAATAATTGATGGGAGTAGAATCTTTATCAATTCCATAAATGTCAATTTCATTTTTTAAAAACCAAAATAAATTCCTGCCACCACCGCAACCGGCATCTAAGATTTTGTCGGTTGGTTTATATCTTCCTTTCATGATCTGGTCCAGTAGGTAAATGTCTGTATTCCCGATCAGTTCCTGTATGGGTGTGGGTTGCATAGGATTCTTTTTTTATTCATTTTTTTAAAAATACAGTAAACGGATAAATTTTGAAGATTTTTGTTTTAACCAACTGGACAAAAAAGAGTACTGCCTTACCCATTTTGCAGAGTCTGAGAACAGAAATACGATCCGTTATTTTTTTGGGACTGATTAATTAGAAGTCTGAAAAAGAAATGGCTTGTCTTCAATTATATTTTTCACTTCATCAATATTGATAAGCGAGATTATTTCGTCGGGAATAGAAATGTCAAATTCAAATTCAGGGAGAAAGAGCCGCACAGAATGAATGTTACGAAAGCAATCGAAGACTTTTATAAAATCCAGTGCAATTTTTGGCATCGCAATTCGCAGGTTGCTGTATTTATTATTTTCATTAATGCCGAAAGGATAAATATAATGTGCCGAAACAAAAACCTCAGGAAAAATATCTTTCAATGCAAGAGCGATCGCACAATTATTTCCTATTTTTTCAACGTCCTTACGTGTGCCGCATTCTTTGCTTCTTTCAATAATTTCTTTTGTTACTTTTATTTTGAACTCAACCGCCATGCAGGTATTTTTTACTCTTGTTAAAGGTAAGTTTTTTTTCTTATATGTCAATTATTTATCTGAATCAGGATTTACAGGATTGGGGGATTAACAGGATTTAATCCTAAAACCTTTTTATAGATTCAGGCTCATTTTTTTGGTTTTTGCCAAACAGATGTTATAGCTATTAATCCTTTGATATCAATTTTATTGGAGTATAAAAGCAACCGGACAAATAATTGCGTGTCATCAGGGCCTGCTCCAATATCTGACAAAATAATTACTCTGTGTTTTTGATTTCCCTGCGCAAAAAGGGAAGATGAAAAGTGCGTTTAAGAAAATGGCAGAAAAAAGGGGGGAAATACTCTCATGATTACGTTACTTGATATTAATTGTGGCCTGTTAATTTAAATTTTAGAACGATGTGTCTGTTGATTCTATTCATTATTTTAAAAATACAGTAAAAAGAAATTTTGAAGATTTTTGTTTTGAGAATTGTTGTAGGTCAAAAAGTGATTCATGAAGAAGGAGCCACGGAGGAAGGATTCGGCCGGGAGCTTTTATTCCTGCTGTGCAATTTTTATTTGCATAACCGTCGCTATTGATAAGGCTCTTTCTTTAGCCATTGAGGCCACACTCCCTTCAAATAATGCGTCTACGCTATCATTAAAGTTGCGTACCCACGTATCGAAATGATGTTTTAGTAAAGGAGTCTTTCGGTTCATGTCAAGGTGGATTTTTATTGGGTTATTGTGGTACACATTTTTATGCAATAAAATACTTTCCCAAAAATCGGCGATGATAGGAATATGAGTTTCCATGTTTAACTTAATCACATCCGTAAAAATGTAGCTGATGGTATTATCCGCCAGCAATTTTTTATAAAATGTGTTCATTAATAATTCAATATCTTTCCTATCCACAATATCTTTCTTCATGGTTAAATATAGATTGTTCGCTTTTTAAAAATTGCTGGATTTCTTTTGTTTCTGATGGATGATATGCTGGATAAGAAAAACAATGCGTGGGCTCCCATTCGGGTAACAAGCCTTTTTTCTGATATTTTAAAATTATGCAGTATTCCGGTAAGCAACATTTGCGTTTAGTATTTTTATAGATTTTGGTAGAGGTCCCTTAACAGCAATTTCTTCTTCAATGTCAAAATCATCCTGCAATCCAAGCCAGAATTTTGCGATATTACCAAAATATTTACTTAGCCGTAATGCAGTATCAGCGGTGATTCTTCTATTCCCTTTTATTATTTCAGAAATTCTTGTTTGGGGAATCTCAATATCCTTTGCAAGTTTGTAGGCAGTAACATTAAATGGGATAAGAAATTCTTCTGTTAGAATTTCACCGGGATGAATATTTTTTAATTTTGTCTTCAATTTAAATGTAGAATATTGTTTTTTTTGAATCGTTCTAATGAGGATGAAGGTATATACAAAAGCTGAATAATGAAGAGCCTGCCACTTTGCAGTAAGCAAAGAAATAGGGAAGATTTTTGTTTTCATTAAATCTCATAATATGCAAAGTTTACTAGCGTGAGACAATGCCTGGGAAAAAGGAGAAATATTTTTCAGGCCTCTTTTTTGTTTCCATAAAAAAACCGGTGTAAAAATCTTTACACCGGTCTTATTTATAACTTAATACTTATAACTTACAACTCAACTCACTTCAACGCATCCAACGCAGCATTCATATTCCTTACCGCCTCAGCGCTCTTGTTGAATTTTTCTTTTTCTTCATCGTTCAGGTTGAAATCAATTATTTTTTCCCAGCCATTTTTTCCTATCACCACGGGCACGCCGATACAAATATCTTTTTGTCCGTATTCGCCGTCGAGCATTACGCAACAGGGGATTAATTTCTTTTCATCACGTACGATCGCTTCCACCAAAGTTGCGCCTGCAGCGCCGGGAGCATACCATGCGCTGGTGCCGAGTAATTTGGTAAGTGTGGCGCCTCCTACCATTGTATCAGCAGCTACTTTGTTTAAAGCAGCTTCATCCAAATAATTGGAAACCGGAGTTCCCTGGTAAGTGGCTAATCTTGTGAGAGGGATCATGGTGGTATCTCCGTGTCCTCCGATCACTACACCCTGTAAATCCTGCGCAGAAACATTCATCGCCTGCGACAGAAAATATTTGAATCTTGAACTGTCTAATAATCCACCCATACCAATCACACGGTTTTTAGGAAGGCCGGTTGATTTTAAGGTAAGGTAAGTCATGGTGTCCATCGGGTTGCTGATGACAACGATAATTGCATCTGGCGACTGGTCCAGTATTTTTGAAGTAACCTCTTTTACAATGCCTGCATTAATGCCGATCAGTTCTTCACGGGTCATTCCCGGTTTACGCGGAATGCCCGAAGTGATCACCACCACATTGCTTCCTTTGGTTTTAGAATAATCATTGGTGCTTCCGATGATTTTTGTGTCGCTTCCCAACATGGTGGCGCTTTGTAAAAAATCCATCGCTTTTCCTTCGGTAATTCCTTCTTTAATGTCGAGCATTACCAGTTCTTCACAAAGTTCTTTGCGGGCAATGTTGTCGGCACAGGTAGCGCCCACTGCACCGGCGCCTACTACAGTTACTTTCATCTTATTGTATAATTTATTTTAAAAAATAGGTTTATGCTCAAAGGTAATTAATTGTGGTATTGTTTATAGTTGATTTTAATCATGAATGTTTTTTGCCACGGATTGCACGGATGTGCATGGATTTTTAAGATGTATCAGTTTGAAATATTCTTTGGTAGTAAACGAAGAATATGGTTGAATTTTTATTTTGATTTCATGCAAAGGCGCGAAGCAATTGCATAATTAGTGTAATTCGAAACAATTCGTGAAATCAAAAAACAATAAAACAATCCAACAATAAAACAATCTCTTATTTGTTCAAAGCATCTACCACATCTTCCAACTTAATTACACCGCTGAAAGAATTCACATACTTTCCCTCTTTGTCGTAAACAACAAGGTCGGGATACATTTGAACATGATAGTAAGGAAGAAAAAAATCTTTTTTATCCCAGCCCATGGTTATTTCAGGGTATTGGGCAATTTTATAATTATGGTAAAATGCCATCATCTCGCTGTAGGGAAGCCAGGTTACCATTAGTATCTGCACGTTTTTAAAATGCTCGATATATTTTTCCATTTCTTTTGTTTCGTTCTGGCAATGGCCACATTCAGGACTGAAGATCATCAACAAAGTCGGTTTGTTTTTTTTGAGATCGTGATTGGTAAAAACGGTACTGTCGGGGGCCTGGTAAATAGTGAAGTTGGGAATAGTAGGATCTTTAACAAATCCAGGGCGGTTATCTGTTGTTGCATTTGTTTGGGAAAATCCCGCATAAGAAATAAAGAGGCATGAAAGAATAAATAAAAGTCGTTTCATCAGTAATTTTTTTATAAAACTAACAAAAATCACCAAAGATGTAAACCGATCCGTGATTTTAAGATTTAATTAGCAGTGAACAAACTTTTAATGAAGATTCTTGTTTTGATGGAATGCAAATTTACCGGCTGTATATTTTGTACTGATTTATAATTGCGCCAGCAATGTTTCAGGTTTTACATCGCCTTCAAAGGATTTTTTTAAGTGTCCTTTCTTATCATAAACAAATATGGAAGGAAGATTTCTTACCCTGAAATAAATTGGGAAGAAAAATTTAGTATCTCTTGCCATGGTTATTTGCGGGAAATTGGCGATGTGATAATGGTTATAAAAATCTATCATTTCATCGTAAGGCAAATAAGTGAGCATTACGAATTGGGTGTTCTTAAACTTATTGATGTTTTGGATAAGCATTTCTGTTTCGTGCTGGCAGTGGCTGCAATCAGGGCTAAAAACAATAAAAATAGTATTCTTCTTTTTTTGCAAATCCTCCCTGTTAAAAGCAGTGCTGTCGGGGGCTTTATAAAGAGTGAATTCGGGGATGGTTGGGTACTTTAAGTAAGGCGCTTGTTGTTCAGCAGAATCAGTTTGACAAAAAGCGGATGCCGAAATAAAAACGGCGGCACAGAATATAAATAACTTTTTCACGTGTAAATTTTTGATAAAAATATGGAAAAGATTTATTGTCATAAGAGAAGAGAATGTTAATCGTTTATTGAAAATCGACGACCAACCTCGGGCCACCGCCAACCAACGGTCGTCATTTGTCTGTGGCCCGTGGTCTGTGATCGGTGATAGGGCGTCTGTTCTCCATGTCCTTCTCCTTCTTCAAGTCTTTCCAATTTTCGCTCCAACAATAAAACAAATCTTTTACCTTTGCAGCCTTAAAAAAAGTTTTTTATGGCATCTACTTCGGATATAAGAACGGGATTGATTTTAAAAATTGACGGCAGCCTTTATACCGTTATTGAGTTTGGGCAAAATAAAACTGCCCGTGCGGCAGCCAAAGTGTGGGCAAAATTGAAAGGCGTTGACAATGGTCGCACTATAGAACAAACGTGGAACAGCGGTGAAACCGTTCACCCCGTAAGAGTTGAAAAAAGGGCTTATCAATACTTGTTTAAAGATGATACCGGTTACACTTTTATGAACACTGAAAATTATGAACAGATTGTTGTAACTCCTGAGATGGTAGATGCACCCCAGTTTTTAAAAGACGGCCAGGAAGTTTCTGTTTTGATTAATACAGAAACTGATTTACCAATGGGTGTTGAACTTCCCGATAAGATAGTTTTGATGGTAACCTATAGCGAACCGGGCATGAAAGGCGATACCGCTACAAAAACGCTGAAACCTGCCACTGTAGAAACAGGAGCTACTGTAAATGTCCCTTTATTTGTAAATGAAGGCGAATTAATAAGAGTAAACTCAAAAACAGGCGAGTACGTCGAAAGAGTAAAAGAATAAAAATCAACGCTTGATGATGATTTATTATTTACATTTATCTATCTAATTTTCAATTAATAAAGTAACTTAGCCACACTTTCCCATAACCTAAATATAATTTCCAATATGGACATTAAACAAATTCATGAATTGGTAAAGCTTGTTAATAAAAGCAATATCGGTGAATTAATGATCGAAAAAGAGGGATTTAAAATTACCATTAAACAGAAAAAAGAGCCTGCACAACTCATGGCGCAGCCTATGATGCAACCGGTCCAGCAAATCCAGCAACCTGCTGTTCTGGCGCTTGCGGCAAAAAACAGTGAAACAAAAGCTTCAGAAGATGATAAAGCAGAAAATCTTCTTACCATAAAAAGTCCTATGATCGGGACTTTTTATCGTCAGGCAGGTCCCGGCAAACCCTTGTTTGCAAGTGTGGGAGATGATGTGGAAGTGGGCCAGGTAGTTTGTATCATCGAAGCGATGAAATTATTTAATGAAATTGAAAGTGAAGTTGCGGGAAAAATCGTGAAGGTTTTGGTAGAGGATGCTTCTCCAGTAGAATTTGATCAGCCGTTGTTTTTGGTGGAGCCTGTTTAATGTGAAAATGTGAAAATGTGAAAATGTGAAAATGTGAAAATGTGAAAATGTGAAAATGAGTTAATGTGAAAATGGATAACCTTTCATTAATAAAATACAAATCTCATTCGGCTCATGGAAAAAGAATTGTTTGAGAAAAATCCCATTTTAAAATTAGCTTTTGATTTTTCATTAATGATCATTGATTATTGCGAACTTCTTGATTTACACAAAAAATATATAATATCAAGGCAACTTCTTAAATCCGGCACCTCCATCGGTGCAAATGCAATGGAAGCGCAGAATGCAGAAAGTAAAATTGATTTTATACATAAAATGAAGATTGCAGCGAAGGAAGCAGAGGAATCGCAATATTGGCTTTGGCTATGTGAATATTCCGGTTCATATCCTGATTGTCAGCCGATACAGGCAAAGCTTACTGAAATTCATAAAGTGTTAGGTAAAATCTTATCCACTTCAAAAAAACAAATTACAAAGAACCTGATTGAGGGTTCTTAAATTTATGAGATGATTTTATTTTCAAATTTTCGAATTTTTAAATTTTCAAATTAAAATATTTTGTTTAAAAAAATACTTATTGCAAACAGGGGAGAGATTGCCCTTCGGATTATCAGAACGTGTAAAGAAATGGGCATCAAAACAGTTGCCGTTTATTCTACCGCTGATAAAGACAGCCTTCATGTAAAATTTGCGGATGAGGCGGTTTGTATCGGAAAGCCGGCGAGCGCTGACAGTTATTTAAATATTCCGCACATTATGGCGGCGGTTGAAATTACCAATGCTGACGCGATCCATCCTGGTTATGGTTTTCTTGCGGAGAATGCAAAATTCGCGCAGATTTGTTTTGATCATGGTATTAAATTTATCGGGCCAACACCCGAAATGATCAATTCCATGGGAGACAAGATTACAGCCAAAGAAACCATGATAATTGCCGGAGTACCTGTGGTACCTGGCGTTGAAGGATTACTTACAGATGTGGATCATGCAAAAAGATCTGCTATTGAAGTTGGTTATCCTGTGATATTAAAAGCAACTGCAGGCGGGGGGGGAAAAGGAATGCGTGTAGTATGGAGTGAGAAGGAAATGGAAAAAGCGTATGAGACCGCCAAGATAGAAGCGGGTGCGTCATTTAAAAATGACGGGATTTACATGGAAAAATTTGTGGAAGAGCCACGCCATATAGAAATACAAATTGCAGGCGACCAGTACGGAAATATTTGTCACTTAAGTGAACGTGATTGCTCTATTCAGCGGCGCCATCAAAAGCTGGTGGAAGAATCTCCATCGCCATTTATGACTCCCGAACTTAGGGAAAGAATGGGAGAAGCAGCGATCAAAGCTGCCGGGGCCATCAATTACGAAAGTGTGGGTACGGTTGAGTTTTTGGTGGATAAAAACCGAAATTTTTATTTCATGGAAATGAACACCCGTATCCAGGTTGAGCATTGCGTTACAGAAGAAGTGATCAATTATGATCTTATAAAAGAACAAATAAAGATCGCCGCGGGAGAAAAAATATCCGGAAGGAATTATTATCCTGAAATGCATGCAATCGAATGTAGGATTAATGCTGAAGATCCCTACAATGATTTTCGCCCTTCGCCCGGACGAATAACTGTTCTTCATCAACCCGGCGGCCATGGTGTTCGGGTTGATAGCCATTGCTATTCCGGTTATGTGATTCCTCCTTATTATGATAGTATGATCGGTAAATTAATTACCATGGCGCAAACGCGTGACGAAGCCATTGATACCATGTATCGTGCCTTGAGCGAATACGTGATCGAAGGAATTAAAACCACCATCCCTTTCCATCTGCAACTGATGCAAAATGAAGATTTCAGAAAAGGAAATTTTACCACTAAGTTTTTGGAAGGCTTTAAGATGAAATA
>JBBQWJ010000072.1:0-13373 GCA_038210685.1 Chitinophagales bacterium
TTGCGCCTGCTCAGTGAGTGCTTCAATTATTTTTGGGTGGCAGTGGCCTTGATTTACTGCGGAATAGGCACTCAGAAAGTCATAATATTTTTGGCCTTCCACATCCCAAACAAAAACTCCCTTGCCTTCTCTTAAAACTACGGGAAGTGGATGATAATTATGAGCGCTGTATTGATTTTCAAGATCAATAAAATAATTTGTTTGCGAAGCAGTGGATTGAACTGACATATAAATTTTTAAATAAAAAAAGTAAAGAAAAAAGTGTTGAGAAAAATAGAAGGGGGCGATATCGTTACGGCCTGTGATCTAAGAAATCCAGGTTTTTCGCCAGAAAATGTTGTATGTGAAACGTGTTGTTCAATTGAATAATTTGGATGCAAATGTATTATTTATTTTTCTTTTGGGCAGTAAGATTTAATTTTTACCAATCACGATAAGCTTGACTTTGAAATTTTTTTCTTCCTGTATTTCTGAAATGTAAAATATCCCGCTACAAATAATAAGAGCACAAATCCAGCTATAATAACTGTTTTATGCCCTTGCTAAATAATTATTTGCCCGAGCGAACTTGCTCTGAGGCTTTCTTTTTTGTTTGGCATATCTTTATAATGTGTCTTAAAGGTCTTAAACCATTTGAACTTTGACACAGTTTATTTTAAAGTCTCATACTTTTTATATATTTTGATGACATATTGTTATTTAAAACGATTTATATATGGGGATTATTTTTTTACAAAGAATTCAAGACATTTTCGAGTCTAACTAATTCAGAGAGCACATAATATATAAGCACTTTACAATAATGAAAATCCTGTTTTTCTTACTTGCCTTTTTTAGTATATCTGTCGGCTACTGCCAGACGGGTCGTCCGGTCATTGATCACCTCGAAGATCTTATTAAGAGAAAGGAATTTCACAATTTGGAAATTATTTCGGCTAAATCTATGGCGAAATTCAGAGAACAAAACCAAATTGATTCTCTTATTACTTATGCTTATTATGAAGGTATGGCCATCGCAAAACGTAAAGAGGTGCCTGCCGCAGAAAAGTGGTTGAAAATGATCATTGAAAATGATATTGTAAATAAAAACGCCACAGAAGATCAAATTGTGGGCGCATACCTGATGGCCGCAAATCTGCTGGTTTATGAGGGAGACAGCAAGCGCGGGTATGCCTTATTAAAAAAACTGTCTGATAATCCTTTACTCAAAAAGAAAATAAAACATCTGAAATACAGAATTGAATCCAGCATGGGATTATTTTCTATGAGACTGGGACAGTATGCGATTTCTTCGAATCATTACCGGCAAAGCCTGGAATTATTTCCACCAGAAAAAGTAAAAAGCGAAGAATATTTTAGTGTACTGAATTCTATGGGCATTGCTATGTACCAAAGTTCAAAACTCGACAGCAGCATTTATTATTTCAAACTTGCAAATGACTTTCTGAATGATCTGGACGATTCGCCTGTTAACAAATTCTACAGGTCAGGGATACTTGACGCGAATATCGCTAATGTGTTTTCAGAGAAAGGAGAAAGTCACAAAAGCAATGCGTATGCTGAGCGAGCTATAGAAAAATACAGGAAATTTCTGATGACCGATACGAATTATCCTCAAAAGAAATCCTGCCAAAGAAATCTTTTGTTTTGTATAGATAATCTGGCGAACACCTTATTGGAATCAGGAGATTATTTGAAAGCCAAAAACCTCTACTCTTATGCACTATCGGAAAAACAAAAATTGCTGGGAGAAATTGATCCTGAAGTGTATGCATCCTATATTGCCCTGGCAGGGGTGAGCCTTTCGCGGGAAGAAACCGGAAATGCGATCAATTATGCCTAAAAAGCCTTGGTGATCATCCGCAAAATAGGTGATACGCTTACACTGTACGATGCGGAGGCTTATTCGAACCTTGGAGAGGCTTATGATAAAGAGGGTGATGAAGAAAAAGCATCTTATTATTTTCTGAAAGCAGATAAAATTTTAGAGCAAATACATGGGAATGAATTCTCACCGGATTATCTTGAATTTTTAAACAAGTACGCACTCTTTAAAGCCCGGATAAATGAAGGAGCAAATGCAGAAATGCTTTCGAGCAAAAGTTTGAATTATGCTTTGAAGACCAATCATAAGTATTCCCTGCCGGTGGCAATGCAGCTTCTAAACCAGTTGAAAGTTCAACTCCAATTAAAAAAATATAAAACTTCATTAGATTATTCAGAAAAAGCAATCGCTACCTTTAATAAATTAATTGACAACGCTACAACTGCTGAGGATTCTATCAGGTTTCAAAACTTTAAAGCATCAGCTATTTTCGGGAAATCAAAATCAGCGTATTATTTATTGGAAGAGAAAAATCAAAATAATCTTAGCAATATTCTTAATCAACTGGAAGAAACGTCCTCTATGTTTGAGCGTCGGAAACTATATTATCCGGATGAGGAAAATGTAAGTCTGACGATAGAATCTTACAAAGAGATCAATGATTTTATTAACTTATTGCAACTTGAACTTTATAGAATCACTAAAGACAGAAGCTACCTCGATGCGATTATTCAAAAAAATGAATCACTGGTTTACACACGCCTCAAGAGATCTCTGAATAACAGGAATTTGAATGTTCATTTTAGAGATGTGCCTCCTTCCATCCAAAAGAAAGAGGCCGCGATTAAAGCGCTTTTAGGAGATGCTTTAAAACGTAATAAATCTGAAACCGGTAGTGTTAATGATTATTTTAAAAAATCTAAAAAATGGGATGATTTCCTTTTGATGCTTAAAACAGACTATCCCGCTTATTACCAGGCACGATATGGCTCCGGTCCGGAAAAGAACATTAATGCGTATAAACAAGTAGTACCAGGTGGTTCCCAGGTGGTTCGATTTTACATCATCAATGAAAATATTTACGCATTAGTATTATCCCAAACTGAAGATCACTGGATTGCACTTTCTGCACAAGGTCTGTCTAACATTCTCCTAAGATTACAAAGCCAACCTACACTTGAGGAAACCGGATTTCTTACCTACGATTTGTACCGGTTGTTATGGAAACCTATTGAACCATTTATCCATGAGAAAAAAATAACCATCATTCCGGACGGGATCGTCTATAATGTTAGTTTTGATATGCTCACCTCCAGACCTATAAAAAATGGAAAGGAACTGATTGAATTTTCATTATTGAATAAATATGCTTTTTCCTATCAATATAGCCTGGATGTACTCAGTCAAAAGAAATTTGTCCGCCAAAGATATTCAGGGATATCAGCTTTTGCACCCACATTTTCAGATGCGTTAAAGCAGGATTATATGACAGCATTAAAAACGGATAGTTTGGAAATAGATAAAAGTTATCTGAATTTACTTCCGCTTCCTTTTAGCCGTGACCTTGCCGGAAAATTGGCAAGCTTTTTTGGGAGCAAAGTTTTTATTGGCAATGCATCAACTGTCTCAAATTTTGAGAAAAATGCCGGTAATCATTCCATCATTTATATTGGAACACATGCTGAATCTAACAATCAATTCCCGGAATATTCCAGGCTGTTTTTTGCCAAAGACCTGAACACGCCCACGGCCGACAATTCACTTTATCTCTACGATATTTATAATCAAAATTTAAATTCTGACCTGGCTGTGCTGACTGCTTGTGAAACAGGGCAGGCAAACTTTTTTCACGGCGAGGGAATGATTTCAATGGCGCACGCCTTCAATTATGCAGGAAGCAAAAGTGTGCTTACGAGTCTATGGAAAGTAGATGAATATGCAAGTATTATGATAACAGAAGCATTCTATAAAAATCTGGAAAAAGGAATGTCAAAAGATGTGGCCCTTCAGCGGGCGAAATTGTATTACCTGACAAAAGCCTACGGACGAATGCTTGTTCCTCAATACTGGGCGGGTTTGGTGATAATGGGAGATACAAACTCTATTGAATTCAAAAAAAATAAATCGCCATATCTTTTGGTCTTGGGTTTTCTTTTAATTGCAGGTGGAGTTTTCTATCTCAAAAAAATAAGAAAAAGACAGGCAGGTATTCGCTGATAATTCGTTTTTTCATTACAGTTGTTTGCCTGGTAAGGTGAAAGAATTTAATTAACTCAGGCTTAATAGACATTTTTCAGGTTCAAATGCGAGCGGTAAAGGCATCCTATTTCACTGTCGGTTGTTCACCAACCTGGAAAATGGAAAACGTTTTCTATCTAAAAAATACAAACAAATGATGACCTTTTTAATTTTTCACGATGAAATAGTAATCAAGCCTGCATCATAAATATACAGGCTGGTTAAACTTATCATCAACTCAAACTATTATTATGTATCATCAACCACTGCCTTGTAATCAAAGAAGAAAGAGTCATTTTACACTTTGGATTGCAATGATAGCGATCACCCTGATGACTATCGGTTGCGAAGAGTCTCCGGCACAAACCAATAAATACGGTAACTACCAGGTATATGAGGCAGCTCCTGTTAAAAGCCAAAATAAAAACAATAGCGCTGACAAAATAGTCATGCATACTGTAATAAATCCCACAACAGGACAGCCCTCCATGTACATTCCATTCCCTTCGGATTGGAAATTTATTGAGGGAGCAGCTTTGGGAGAGCCCGCCATAAAAGGTCCGAATGAATTGACTGTAATTTTTTATTCACCGCAGAGATATACATACACCAATAATGCTATGATGAATCAGACCTTTCAATCAAACGGTGTACAGGTAATGGCTCCCGTCGGTATCAGGAATGCCCTGGACCAGGTAATTTTACCTCAAGGCCAACAAATGGGAATGACTTTATTAAATCAATATCCGCTGCCGGAGCTGGCTGCTAAAGACAGGGAATATGTCGGGAGGTTAAACGGAGGTGATTCCCCGCAAAACATATTTCAAGCTGTCGGAACCGACTGGAAAGATAGCGAAGGGAATAAAGTATTGGTGATTCTGCATTATTTCGAATTGCGAACAAGCAGTTCTATAAACTGGGGCTATAACGCGGAAATGCTGAAGGTACAACCTTCGAATTTTGAGCATGCCAAACAGCAATATGTCTTCGCGATGGCGAATAAGGTTTTTGACCAAAATGACGTGGTTACTTTACAAAATGATCTTGCCCGCAAAATAAAATCCCAGGAAGATCATTGGAGCGCAATTCGGGAAATTAACGCGAAAGGTTCAAGTGAGAGATTAGCAATGGATGCAAATACCAATGAATATATCCGCAATTCGAATAAAGAAGGATATGAATTCAGAGCCCACAATGATGACGTACTTCAACAACAAAGGAGCAATGCTTTGAATGATGTGAATGTGGTAGTAAGCCCTTTTGATGGAAAAGAATACCAGGTAGAATCGGGCAATAAAACCTATTGGATAAACGATGAGGGGAAATATATCAAATCAGATGACCCGCTCTACGATCCCAATAAATACGAGGATCGTGTCGGAGTATGGAAGAAGGCTCCAAAGAAGGTGTTTAAATAGAGGTTGCTCATAAAATCACCAAGTTCAATTCTACCAATTCTTAATTATATTTGATACCGGGCCACAATTCTTATCTATTATATTTTTTAGAAAAATTTTACTTGTGCAAGTGTGCCTGCCTCGTCAATTTAACGAGGTTTAGCACAAGGCGATAGAGGCAATCCATGAAGTACTGGTAGAAACTAGGCTGGCTCCTATTTTAATCAATCCGTAATTTACTTTGGCCTGTGCAACTTTCCTTCAGTTGGGTTATGCTCAGAGCTTAAATGGATTTTCACTGCCTTGCGCCGAAGGCCGACAAAGAGGTTTCGCAATTAATTTTATATCCAGCAACTTGAGTTATTTTCGGTTTTTCCTGGCTCAATATATTTGATCAGCAAGCACCTCTGCCGGATTAGATCCAAATTGGGATTTGTATTTTTCTACAGATTCAATCAAATATCCTCCTTCATTGAATGGTTCCCAGGTTAGATGGTCTAAGATGGGGAAACCTCCCACCAATGACATTTGTATCTTGATTCCGAATCCGATGCCTATCTGATTTGTTTTGGCATTTTCTTTTCCCCATACAATGGGAAGAACATGTGGCTGGTGTTTATTGAAGATGCGGTATTCTATCTGGTGAGTATGGGGGCTGTGCATTTCTTCCAGTTGATCATAGAAAGTGGAAGAATCATCAAACACTTTTGATCTTTGTATTTTAAGACTTGTGCATCTAACTTACCATGGTTTTCGTAGTTGGGGAACTTGCTATCAAATGTCAAAATTTATTTCAGGTAGAAAATAGCGCCCACTAGTTTTTCAATTTCCGTAAAACCTTTTCTTTATTTTGATGATTAGATTTTTCAATGTACGGAATAGCTTTCTGGCTTTTTTGTTGCTTTACTAAGGCTAAACCCAAATACCAGTTTGCATCATTAAAAAAATAAGAGCCGGGATTGGCGATCACTTTTTGAAAATAATAAACGGCTGAATCGCTTTTATTTTTTGCCAAAAATGCAGAGCCGATAAAATAATTCAGCGTGTCATTTGCCGGATTTGATTTTAATAATTCCTTCCATGTTTTCAACGCGTTGTCATATTTTTTAGTTTTGTAATCAATCATGGCGTGCTCAAACAAATAATTTTCTGAAGTGCCCATAGCTGTTATCAATCCCGGATCTGGCTTGTAATAATCAGAAAATAATCTTTCGGGTTTATTAAATTTATTTAAAAATAATAGCGCTCCCAATCCAAGCAGTACGATTATAGAAGCAGCCACCAACCATCGATTCATGTTAAATACATTACCAGAGGAAGGGTTTAATTTTTTTTCCGGCGAAGAGATTTCCTTATGAAACTCTTCCATTTTTTGAGAGAGATTACTTTCCTGGATTCCTACAAGCATTAATCTTACAGAATTTATTTTATTTTGAAGTTCTGTATCATTCAGAATTTTTTTTGTAAAGGCATTGTATTCATCGCCAGGCATCTGTTTTAGAAGATATCTTTCGATACTTTCAAGTTCTTCGGGTGATATGTTGGTATTTCTGTTCAAGGGTTGGTTCTATTTTTTTAATAATTCACGAAGTCTTTGCAAACAACGGTATTTATTATTTTTTGCGGTCGCCTCTGTCCAATCAAATTTTTCGGCAATGGTTCTCATGGACTCTTTTTTATAATAAAACCTTGTCAAAACTTCCCTGCAATTTTCTCCGAGGGTTTTAAATTTATTTTTTACTTCAGCGATATATTCTAAATCTTCTTCAGGCATTAAATCTTCAGTCAAATTATCTTCAAAATCATTCATCACCGTTACTTTCTTATAATGCCCGGAGCGCAAATGGTCCAGCCATTTATTTTTAGCTATGCGATAAAGATATCCTCCCAATGCATTTTCATTTAACGGATAAAATTTATCCAGTTGAATATTTCTCCATACTGCTATAAATGCTTCCTGGTAAATATCTTTTGCATCTTCGATGGTTCCGTTGTTATTTAAAACATATTTTTCAATCTTAAAATAATTACCTGCATACAGACTTTTTAGCGCACCTTCATCATTAGCCCTTATAGCCTTGAAAAGCCCGTATTCGCTTATATTTTCTTTCAAATTGTTTGCTGAATTGTTGTTAAATCAGCCAAAAGATAGAAAATATTATTAGTACAACAAACTATCACATTTATTTTTAAACAAATTACTCAAATCCTTTCTTTCTTTTTCCATTTATTCCCTACAGATAAAGTATAATAGTTGATATTGAATTTTCAATTATGAATTTTACTGAATTAAAAACCGATTCGTTTGCTGCTCACCGCCCTTCGTAGTTATTCTTACGAGATAAACTCCTGCCGATAAATGTGAAATATTTATTTGAATAACAGACTTCATCTTGTTATCCTGCACTACCAGTTTATTTCCTGCAACGCTCATGATTTCAACTTTTGTTATGTTACTTCCTTTTATATTTAAAATATCTTTTGCTGGATTGGGAGAAATAGAGAACATTCTGTTAGTCTTAAAACTTATAGTAATCACAGAAGAATATTCATAGCTTCCATCTTTATCTGTCATCTTTAGCCTGTAAAATAATTTTGATTGATTGTTATCTTTAAGCTGATCGGTAAAATAATAAGAAGAAGGTACTGATGTTTTTCCGTTGGCTGATACCTTTCCTATATCACTAAAATTAGTTCCATTGTTGCTTCGTTGAATTATATAATCTGAAGCGTTTATTTCCTGTGCAGTTTTCCATTCAAGGTTTACTGAGTTCCCGGAATAAATACCTGCAAATGAAATTAGTTTAACAGGAAGGGCTCCTGCTGTGCGCAATGCTACGGGATTATCACCCAACAGGTAAAGAGAATTATTTCCGGTGGCGGTGCTGTTGTTGAATTCAATCACTCTGAAATAATAATTTTTACCGGTCTCAAGTCCCGTAACATTTACGCTGGTTCCGGTTCCGTTATAAACGACTTTTACATCAGCGCCTATGACTGGTGCTGACGTATAATTTGCATTAGCTGTATAGTCAGTACCATCAAGAGGGAATGAATTAATTGTCGCGTCTGGCCTTATTACTAAAAGTCTTTTTGCTCCATTGCCATTTGCCCAGTTTACTGTAACTGAAGTGGATGTACTATTTGAAAAAGTTAGGTTTGAAGCATTTTGAGTTGGCGCAAGCATTAGGTCCCAGGTGGGCCACGTTGCCGTTGCTGAAATAATATTCCAACCAAGATTATCAAGCGCAGTCCAGAAAGTATTAGAGGTGGATCGGTTGTTCATGATGATGAACCAATTGTATCCATTGCTGGCTCTTACTACCTGGCTGGCTGTTCCCGGAATAGCACCGGTATGCCACCAGTTTCCATAGCTGTTTACGGCCCATCCTTTTGCATAATTCACATTTGCCGTAGATGGCGCTGTCATTACATTGATGGTGGCTACAGATAAAATATCCGGCTTGGTTGCAAACCCATCAACAGCGCTTAACAGTTTCACGAAGTCTCTTGCAGTGGTGATCCATCCGCCATGCGCACTCATCGCATGCACGTTCATGCCGCCATAAGTCCAGGGAGCCGGAAATCCTGTTCCATACACAGAAAGATTAGTGCCTTCGGAGCTGGTATATTCCACTTCCCGCTCCTGTTTTTCACTTTTTAGATTATTACCTGTGTGCATATCATAGATTCCCAAAGGTGCGAGTATATCTGTCTTTACATAATTTTCATAACTCTTGCCTGTAAGTTGTTCGATGATTGCTCCAAGGCACAGATAGCCAATATTTGAGTAAGCATATTTAGTGCCCGGCACAAAATTTAATCCTTTTTGTAATAAATATTTAGATAGATAATTTTCAGAAACCGGATTAGAAATTCCTAACTCCATTGATACAGTCAAAGGATTATTAATCGGATCGCAGCCTGAAAAAAAATATGGATAAGGAAGGGTAGGTTTTGGATTACAATTTACATCTCTGTCCCAGCCTTCTGTATGTTCTAACAGCTGCTCAACAGTAATATCGTAAATTCGTGTATCAGTGATTGTTGCTGTAGAAATTACAGGTGCATTTTCCAAAATCCCACCCGGCCCAAAAACTTTTGAAGACATAGTGAGCATACCATCTTGCATTAGTTTCATAATGGCGATAGAAGTGATTTGCTTGGAGCAACTTGCAATTCTAAAAAGATTATTTGGCTGTACCGGAATTGTCTTGGCAATATCTTCGTAGCCAAAGCCGCGCATATAAACAATCTTGCCGTCTTTGGTTAGTGCAATAGTCAATCCGGGGATCGTGTAGGTCGTCATGAAATTTTTGATCAGAACGTCTGCCTGTGTCATTTGCGGGACGGGGATACCGGTTTGTGCATTAGCTTGTAGAGAAATTGTAAATAGTAAGATGTAGAATAAATTTTTCATGCTGTAGAGATTTATACCATTATATCGTATCAAGGGTAAAATGGTCATCATTCCTGTTTTTTTTAGAATATAAATCATAAAAAAAAGTCCATTCACTGTGAGTGAATGGACTTTTAAAAGAGAAGACCTCTAATGTAAAACAGTAACTTTAAGGCTATTCCCCGGATAATTATCTAACATTTTTTCCCGTTCTGCTTTTGCAATCTCCATTTGTGCTTCGTTCATCTCGTTAATAAAAACCATCCTTCCAATGATCAGTTGAAATTTGACTTTCCCATTTTCTCTGATAACCGAAGATCCATAATAAGGAGGTACGGTATTAGGATTTAATATATTGCCATCTTTACCAATAATATCTATTGTATAACCTTTCGCATTTTCTTTTTCATCAAATTCCGCAGAAAATGAGGGTGGCCCTGCGTTATAAGTAACTGAACCATTGCCGCTAACGAATTTATTAATCCCATTGTTTCGGGTCCATGCAAGATAAAATACGTCCTTACCCACATTTGCGATGGAAGTACCACTGGCTATTTTGGTGCGCGATTGCCCGGATTTTAAATAAGCGGTTACTTTTATGGTGTCAGTATGTTTTCCTGCGCCCAGGTCACTTTCTTCTGCATTACATAAATAATAAGCTTCTTTTATGGAACTGCTGAAGGATGTACCTTTGTGGCCGCGGTCGTCCCATAAGTATCCATATTTTCCTGTTGTTGACCACTCGTATTCTATTACTGTATTATCAGCTAAACTTGTTGTGATAAAAGCGGTAATCTTTTTCTGGTCAAGTGGTCCTATTGTAAAATCTTTAGGATCCATGTTTAGCTGTACTTCCCGTGCTAACAAATCCCATTCTTCCAGTGTCTTTGAATCTGCGATGGCTTTTGTGATCCTTAGATAATCAACCAATTTTAATCCCATATCAAGAATCTCAAGTACAGAGGTCAAATTCTCCAACCTGTCATCAAAAAAAGAAGCATCTTTATAATAATCAGAACCATTTTCAAGTACATAATCTCCTATAGTTGTGTAAACCAATTTTAATAAATTAGTTCCGATAATTCCGGCATGACCATTTGCTATTGAAAAGAAAACCTCTGTTACTACTTTGCCATAGTCACCTGATTCGAGCGCATCGCTTGCGGCCGGAATAGCTTCAATTAACAGTTTGAACTGCCCAACCAATTTCTGTAAGTTTTCGAGGTTTTTGCCTAATGCGAAACTTGAATTCATTTTCTCCAATATTTCATTATGTCCCATGGCATCCAGAAGTATAGGCATCATATAATCAAATAAAACCGTCTGCAGAGAAAGGTTTCTCCATCTTTCATTTTCCTGGCTAGTCATTGGGATAGCTGCTGGCATTCCCGGGCCTATTATTCGTACTTTAAATTTTGCCTGCGATTCGTTGTCCTCAAGAGGAATATCTAAAGGATTGGAAGTAGTTGAAGCAAATTCCAGCTCTTCGCCCGCCATATATTTGACCATCCAATTTTGCATAGTACCCGCCCAGTCTCTAATGGCTATAGTAGGGTTCAATTTAGTATTGGATAATGAAGCCACATCCCCGGCTATTTCTGAATTCACAGTATGGTCGTTGCCCTCCATATCTTTATAGCTCATTTTATATACAAATGCCTGGGCCCTGCGGCGAAAATTATTAGTGATGGTAAACTGGTTAAATCCTTTTTCGGCAAGTTGCAACCCGCTTTTTATATCATTTGACGGAAAAGAAATATCGGCAGGTTTCCTAAGGACAGTACCATTTTTCTTCAGGGAAGCCAGGGCTTTTTTAAGTGGCTCAAGAAATAATCCTTTCTTCAACATGAGCGGGTCAGATTTGAAAATATTTTCCAGCTCGATTTTCCATTTGCCGACACCTTCTATTTTCCCAATGCCGTTAATAAATGTTTGCCTCACCTCATAAGGTTCAAAGGAAACTCCCATGCCAGAATAAAGTAACACCTCTGCAGTAGAGCCAACTGAAATAGTGTTGGTAGAATCAGTTATGAATCCTGCAAGAATTACATTTTTATTTTTGTCAAAAATATAGATAATATTCGGATTTCCCTGGCTATACGGTGCTTTGGCATTACCCTGGGCATCAACTTTGGCGGTTAGTGCCAGGGAATAAATCTCACAGGTTGCATATCAACCGGTGAATTTTCCGGAAGAACTATTTGTACATCTTTTGTTTGTACACCTGCCGGTAATTCAGGACCTCTCGGTGTCAGCGCTTGTTGATCATGATTTTTTTTACAGGCTGAAAAAAGAGCCACAAATACCAGAAAAAAAAAGACGCGATTTAATTGATTCATAAAAATAGTTTTAGTTTTTATTAATACATCGGGGATGTTGTAAAAAGGTCATCATTATTTTTGAGATATTTTTTAGAAAGAAAAAAAGGTCGCCTGTGAAAGCGGCCCTTAAACTACACACTTGAGACACATAAGATTTTTGATGTCGGATCCTGAACAAAATCCTCATCGGTATTGTGAATGAATCGGTTGTTTCTTCTCCCTTTATAAAATGTATGCATAAACGGAACATTTTTTTGCATTCAACCCGATTCGTATTTGTTTGGAAAAGATTATTCAAACTGGTCGATACTCTGCCACGGAATGTCATTTTGAAACGCGATGAAATTAATAACGCCGAAGAATGAATTCAGTGCATTTTCAGGATTGGGCTGCAGGCGGCTGTTTGCCGTAGCGGCAACACAGATACCATTTCCATTTCGGTAAAGCATAGCAAATGTCCCGGGTAAGCTTCCCCACCAAAACCATTCGTTGCCTTCCACCACCCATCCGCAACCAAAATGAAAACCAAAGCCGATGCTTGTTGCGGTAGTGGTTACCATTGTTTTTATTGTAGAAGGCGAAAGAATATCGGGTCTTGTAATGGAACTGTCCACCGCCGTTGCAAACCGCAACAGATCACTTGGAGTGCTTAACCATCCCATAGCTCCGTCACCCCTGGAAAGATTCATGGTATATACATAAGGAGCATCAGTTCCCTGCCCATAATATATTGCTTCCGTTCCCAGTTTATCGGTTCGTTTGGAACCTGCGATAGAAGAATGAGTAGCTCCGGTTTTTGACCATATTTCATCATTGACAAATTGATTATAAGATTTGCCGCTCACCTTTTCAACAATTTCGGAGAGCAACATATATCCAAAATTAGAATAGTCAAAGCTGCTACCCGGCACAGTCTTTAACGGTATATTATCAAGTGTATAATTGATAATTGCAGGCTTGCCTTGCGATATGTCGAAAAATGCAGGATCGTTATCTTGTCCCCAGCTGCCACCAGTATGATGAAGTAATTCGGTGATGGTAATATCGGTTACATATTGATTGTAAGGTTGTGTGCCATAGGTGGTTCCTAATACGCCGTTAGTGCCAAAAACTTTCTGGTCCATAGAAATTTTTCCATCCTCAACCAATTTCATAATAGCTGCTGAAGTTATTAGTTTGCTCACACTCGCGAT